>CACAAB010000005.1 GCA_902530325.1 uncultured SAR116 cluster alpha proteobacterium
GGGGGTGTAAAAGCTCTAACGGATGTCTCCTTTGATGTAAAAAAAGGCGAAGTCTTTGCAATTATAGGGCCCAATGGAGCAGGTAAATCTTCAATGTTAAATGTTATAAATGGGTTTTACAAACCTACAAGTGGCACAATAAATTTTGCTGGCACAGACAGAAATGAAATGGAACCTGAATTAGCTGCAAAAAGTGGAATTGCTAGAACATTTCAAAATATAGCATTATTTAAGGGAATGAGCACATTAGATAATCTTATGACCGGAAGATTGTTAAAACAAAAGCAAAACTTTTTAATGCAGGCACTGTATTTTGGTCCAGTGGCAAAAGAAGAAGAAGAACATCGCGAAAGAGTTGAAAGAGTTATAGATTTTCTAGACCTTCAATCAATCAGACGTACACCTGTTGGATCACTCCCATATGGTCTACAAAAAAGAGTGGAGCTTGGTCGTGCACTGGCAATGGAACCAGAAATACTTTTACTTGATGAACCTATGGCAGGTATGAATGTAGAAGAAAAGCAAGATATGAGTAGATTTGTTCTTACAGTTAACAATGAATTAAAGACAACAATAGTATTAATAGAACACGATATGGGTGTCGTTATGGATATTTCAGACAGAATAGTTGTATTGGACTATGGCAAAAAAATTGGATCTGGATTACCTAAAGAAATTAGAAACAACAAAGCAGTTATTGATGCATATCTAGGTGTGTCTGATGATTAGTAGGGAATTTATTTTATGAGTGTAGAATTACTTAATTTTATTGAAACCGTATTAAATGGATTAATGTCAGGAGTGATGTATTCACTTGTGGCTCTAGGATTTGTGTTAATCTTTAAGGCATCAGGAGTGTTTAACTTTGCTCAAGGCGTATTTGCCCTCTTTGCTGCGCTCACTCTAGTCGGATATCAAACTGGCCAAGTTCCGTTTGCACATCTAATAAACGAACTTTTTGGAACGAATTACCACAATTGGTATGCTTCGATGCCAAATTTCTTTGCTATCTTATTAACCATGATAACGATGATTGCTCTTGCTTGGATAATAGAACGTCTGGTTCTAAAACATCTGGTTAATCAAGATCCAATAATATTATTTATGGCAACTATTGGTTTAGCCTTTGCACTCGAAGGCGTTGGTGACTTGATGTGGGGATCCGATGTTAAGGTTTTAGACGTTGGTATTCCTAGTGGAGGATCAATCTGGCTAGAAGAAGCAACAATTGGTCTTGCTGCTGAAGGAAGTGATTATTACGGAATGTATGTGGATGTACTTAATATATGGGCAACAGTAATTGCTGTCATTTTAGTTGTATCCTTAGCTCTTTTCTCACAGTATACAAAAACAGGTAGAGCATTAAGAGCCGTTGCTGACGACCATCAAGCTGCACTGTCCGTTGGTATTTCATTGAGAAGTATTTGGATACTTGTTTGGGCTATTTCTGGTTTTATTGCAATGGTAGCTGGCATAATGTGGGGAACTGAGTCAGGGGTTCAGTTTTCTTTGTCATTAATAGCCTTAAAGGCGTTGCCCGTTCTAATACTAGGAGGTTTCACTTCTATACCTGGAGCTATCATTGGAGGACTTTTAATAGGTGTTGGTGAAAAATTAGCTGAAATTTATATTGGTGGTTATTTTGAGACTGGTGCGCTAGAAAATTGGTTTGCTTATGTTATGGCTTTAGTCTTTTTATTATTTCGTCCACAAGGTTTATTTGGCGATAAAATTATTGAGAGGGTTTAAATTTAATGATTTACAAAGAAACTGGTCAGTACAAATCTTCATATAAATCAGACCACGCAATTTTTCCTCTGTTACAGGATAAAATAGCATTTAGCACATTAATGTTCGTAGCTTTTTTAATAATACCATTAATAATTAATTCTTATTGGGAAAAAGCTATCCTAGTTCCATTTTTAATATTTTCATTAGCTGCGATAGGTTTAAATATTTTAACTGGATATTGTGGTCAAGTATCATTGGGAACAGGCGGATTTATGGCGGTTGGGGCTTTCTCAACCTATAAGATTATGACCTATTTCCCAGATATGAATATAATGATTATTATCCTTATTTCAGGACTGATTACTGCTGCTGTTGGTATTATTTTTGGTTTGCCATCTCTCAGGATTAAAGGTTTCTATTTAGCTGTTGCCACACTCGCTTCTCAGTTTTTTCTAGTTTGGCTGTTTAACAAAGTTCCATGGTTTTATAATTACTCTGATACAGGTCAAATCACTGTTTCAGAAAGGACTATGTTTGGTGTTCCCGTTACAGGAGCGGAAGCTCCATCATACGCAACTTATTTGTTCTGTTTAGTTTTAGTTGTAGTATTAAGTTTTGCAGCCAAAAATTTAATAAGAAGTAAAATGGGTCGTTCTTGGATGGCTATTAGAGATATGGATATTGCTGCAGAAATTATTGGTGTGCCACCACTTAAGACAAAGTTATCAGCTTTTGCAATAAGCTCATTCTACATTGGTGTTGCTGGGGCATTGTATTTTGCTGTCTTTCTAGGTGCAATTGAAGTTACAGAATCATTTGACATTATGACAATTTCATTTCCAGTTTTATTTATGATTATTATTGGTGGGCTAGGTTCAATGTTAGGCTCTTTTCTAGGAGCTGCATTCGTTGTTACCTTACCAATAGGTCTTAAATTTCTTATGGTTGATATGGTTGGGCTATCAGCTGTAACTGCAAAACATTTTGAGATAACAATCTGGGGATTGTTAATGATAGTTTTTTTAATTGTAGAGCCACATGGCCTTGCAAGACTTTGGTCCATCGCAAAAGAAAAGTTAAGAAGATGGCCTTTCCCCTACTAAACTAGATTTAGTAGATAACGTTAATTTTTTCTCAAGAGGAGGAACTAATGAGAATAAAGCAACTTTTAATAGGAATGACAGCCTCTGTTATTGCTGTTTCTAGTTATGTAGAAATGGCTATTGCAGATTTGAAGTTTCCTATGTTGGTTTACCGAACAGGAGCTTACGCGCCTAATGGTATTCCAAACGCTGATGGTTTTGTAGATTATTACAAAATGATCAACGCCAGAGATGGTGGAATTGGTGGTGAGAAAATATTTCACCCAGAGTGTGAGACAGGATACAAAACACAAGTTGGTGTTGAGTGTTATGAAAAAAACAAAAAAGACGCTATGGTTTTCCAGCCAATGTCTACGGGTATCACTTATCAGTTAATTCCAAAAGCAACAGCTGATGGTGTAACAATATATTCAACAGGTTACGGAAGAACATCTGCTGCCAATGGAAAAGTTTTTAAGTGGGTATTTAACGCTCCTGTTACTTATTGGGATGGTGCATCTATCGCAGTAAGACATATTTTAAAACAAAATCTAGGTAACATTAAAAGTAAAAAGATTGCACTTGTTTACCATAACTCTGCTTATGGTAAGGAACCAATTAGAACATTAGAAACACTCGCAAAAAAGCATGGTTATAAATTAATGTTATTACCTGTTGATCATCCAGGACAAGAGCAAAAAGCTACTTGGTTAAAAATACGTAAAGCTCGTCCTGACTATGTGCTTATGTGGGGCTGGGGAGTTATGAACCAAGTTGCAATAAAATCTGCTGCATCTATTAAATTTCCAATGGAAAATTTTATTGGGATTTGGTGGTCAGGTTCTGAGAATGACGTTTTGCCAGCAGGTCAAGGTGCTCACGGTTATAAATCTTTAACTTTTAATGCTCCTGGCACTGACTATCAAGTACATAAAGATATTAAGAAATATGTACACGATAAAGGTGAAGCTTCTGGTGATGGATCTCACTTCGGAACAGTTCTATATAACAGAGGTTTATTCCAAGCTATGGTTCAGGTGGAGGCAGCTACTGTTGCTCAAAAAATTCATGGTACGTCAAAAATCACTCCCGCTATGTACAGAGATGGTTTTGAAAATGTGAATTTAACTGCCAAAAGATTAGAAGAGTTAGGTTTCAAAGACTTTGCTCCTCCTTTTCAAATTTCATGCGAAAATCATGGTGGTAGTGGACTTGCTGCTGTACAACAGTGGGATGCTAAAGCTAAAAAGTGGAACATGATTACCGAGTATATGTACGGGGATTCTGACGTGGTGCAAAAGTTAATCGCTGAAGATTCATCAAAGTATGCTGCTGAGCAAAAAATTGCTGAGCGTTGTAACTAAAAAAATTGAGAGCCTATTAATTTAGGCTCTCATTAAATATAGGAAATTAAAATGGATGACATAAAAGTTAGTAAAAATAAAAAATCAAACACATCTGAAGATGTTTTAATTGTAAATAATATAGAAGTTGTTTACAGCCATGTTATCCTTGTTCTAAAAGGCGTAAGCTTGAAAGTTAAAAAAGGTGGTATCACAGCCTTACTTGGTGGAAATGGGGCTGGAAAAAGTACTACATTGAAATCAATTTCAAATTTGCTTGCATCAGAAAGAGGAGAGGTCACTAAAGGCTCTGTTATTTACAGTAACGAACATATACACGATCTTGACCCATCTCAATTAGTTAAGAAAGGTGTAATCCAAGTAATGGAAGGAAGACACTGCTTCGAACATTTAACTGTTGAGGAAAATCTTCTAACTGGTGCATATACTAGGAGTAATAATAAAGAAGTTAAAGAAGACTTAGAAAGGGTATATAATTACTTTCCTAGACTTCGTGACAGAAGAACATCACTAGCTGGTTACACATCAGGTGGTGAGCAACAAATGATAGCAATTGGTAGAGCTTTGATGGCTCATCCTACTATGATTTTACTAGATGAACCATCAATGGGTCTTGCACCTCAATTAGTTAAACAAATCTTTGAAATTGTTGCTGAGATAAACAGAAAAGAGGGAGTAACAATATTACTAGCTGAACAAAATACAAACATGGCTCTTCAATATGCAGAATATGCATATATCCTTGAGAATGGCCGTGTAGTTATGGAAGGCACAGCTGAGTCAATGAGAGATAATGAGGATGTAAAGGAGTTCTATCTTGGAATTTCAGGTGAAGGAAGACAATCTTTTAAGGATGTTAAACAATATCGCAGACGTAAAAGGTGGTTATAAAATTAAATGACAAAAAATAAATTTTTTGATGATCTAGAAATACGTTCAATTGATCAAAGAAAAAGTGATCATTTAGAAAAATTAAATAATTTAATTAAAACAGCTAAGAAAAATAAAAATCAATCATCAAGACTTGATAAATCTATTAAGACTTTAGAAGATTTATCCTCAATACCCTTGTTGCGAAAATCAGAATTAATTCAAAAACAGTCTGATTTTCCACCATTTGCACAATTAAACGTTTCTGAAATTAAGGATTTTGCGCATATATATAGGTCTCCAGGTCCAATATATGACTTAGATGGTTACTCAAAAGATTGGTGGAGATTTTCTAGAGCATTGCATGCCGCTGGTTTTTGTCATGGAGATATTGTACAAAACTGTTTTTCTTATCATTTTACTCCTGCTGGCGCCATGTTTGAAGAAGCGGCCAAAATCTTAAAATGTACAGTTTTTCCAGCAGGCGGGGAAAATACTGACTTACAACTAGAAGTAATGAAAGATATTGGTACAACTGCTTATGTAGGTGTTCCAGATTTTTTAAAAATCATTCTAGAAAAAGCTGACGAAAAAAATATATCACTTTCAAAATTGACAAAAGCAATGGTAACCGGAGGACCTCTATTTCCTGCAGTTGCTCAAAATTTTAGAGAAAGAAATATTCATGTAAGACAATGCTATGGAACAGCAGATTTAGGACTTGTTGCTTATGAGGCAGCAGATAATGACGGAATGGTTATAGATGAAAATGTAATTCTAGAGATAGTTAAACCTGGCACTGGGAAACCCTTAAATGACGGTGAAGTAGGAGAAGTTGTCGTAACTGTTTTAAATAATTATGAGTTACCTATAATCAGGTTTGCTACAGGTGATCTTTCAGCAATATTAGAAGGAAATAGTTCAACTGGTAGAACTAATAAAAGAATAAAAGGTTGGATGGGTAGAGCAGATCAAACAACAAAAGTTAGAGGTATGTTTGTTCAACCATCACAGGTTAACAAAATTTTAGAAACTCTAAAGATAAACGGCTCTGCCAGAATGATTGTTAGTAGATTAAATGATAAAGATGAATTACTTTTGAAAGTTGAAGCTGAAGTTACAGACACAAATCAGATAGAATCTTTGGAACGAAAAATATCTGATGAAATTAAAAATATTATAAATTTAAGAGGCACTGCTAAAATAGTACCCATAAAAAGTTTACCAAATGATGGTAAAGTGATAGATGATATACGTGATTTTGGAGATTAAAAAATGAAAATAGAAAATGTTAAAGCTGTAATTACAGGTGCAGGAAGTGGTCTTGGTGAAGGAACTGCTAGATACCTTAAAAATAAAGGAGCAGAGTTACTGCTTATTGATTTAAATGCTGATGGACTAAAGAAGGTTGCTGATGAAATAAATTGTAAATACGTTGTTGGAGACGTTTCTAACGAAGAAGAGATGAAAAATGCCATTAATGATTTTAATGATATAAATTGCTTAGTAAATTGTGCAGGTATTGCAGTTGGGGCTAAAGTTGTATCGAGTAGAGGCATGCATGATTTAGGATTATTTGAAAAGGTTCTCAAAGTAAACTTGATTGGTAGCTTTAATATGCTCAGATTGTGCGCTGACAAAATGCAAGCCAATGAACCTGACAAAGAAGGTGAAAAAGGGGTTGTCATTAATACTGCTTCAGTGGCAGCTTATGACGGTCAGGTAGGACAAGCAGCTTATTCTGCTTCAAAAGGTGGTATTGTTGGTATGACTTTACCTATTGCTCGTGAACTTGCATCAAATGGTATCAGGGTAAATACTATTGCACCAGGGTTGTTTGCCACTGCCATGCTTGCAGGAATGAGTGACGAAGTTCAAAAAAGCTTAATTGCTACTACTGTCTTTCCCAAACGTTTAGGGACACCTTTAGAGTATGCAATGTTAGTAGAAAGCATTGTGACTAACGTATTACTTAATGGTGAAACTATTAGACTTGATGGTTCAGTTCGTTTAGCTCCTAGATAATATACATGGTGTATTTTATTTATGAAACTTAAGCCAAAATATTTTGAAGATTTTGAGGTTGGTTTAAACTTTGAATCTGAACCTACCTTAGTAACAAAAGAAGAGATCATTGACTTTGCTTCAAAATACGACCCACAATCATTCCACTTAGATGAAGAAGCTGCTAACAATGGACCATTTGGTCAATTAACATCAAGTGGATTTATGACACTAGGTAAATCATTTACACAAATTTTTAAAACTGGTGTTTATGAAGGAACAAGCATGGGTGCTTGGGGAATTGACGAGCTAAGGTGGACTAAACCTGTGTATCCGGGCGATTTACTAAAAACAAAAATAGAAGTTCTAGAAGCAAAAAAATCAGAAAAAAACCCTAGGAGAGGCACTGCAAGGTTAAAGCATACTGTAACAAATCAAAATAATGAAATTGTTATGACATGGATATCTAACCAAATGCTTAGGACAAAGTCTTAATTTTATAAAAAAGCTTTTATTGCCGCCACTAACGCAACTCCATAAACAATCATAAATAATAGCAATGTATTAATTGAAAATCCCTTCATGAATGAAGCTTTGGCTAATTGAGAGGCTTGAAAAATTAAGTCTGGCCATGTGTAAGATACAAAATCACCTTGTGTAAAAATCACTTTAATTTTACCGTTAGCATCTACTACTGGCAATCTTCTGAATCTGTCATTTGACATTATTCTTAACCAATCAAGAACATCATCATTTTCATTGGCAACTCTTGGGTTAGGGGTCATTATCTCTTCTAGTTTAGTGGTTTTAGGTGATTTGTTATTTTTAACTAACTTTTTTAAGATGTCTCTTTCTGTAACAATACCAACAACTTTTTGTTTATTATCTACTATGACAACTGATCCATAATTTTTATCAGCCATGACGTTGATCGCATCAGACACTTTATCTTTCCCTAAGAATGTGATGGGTTGTGGTTTAGACTTAAATTCTGGCCTATCTATGAGACGACCGCCTTTGCGAGTTTCCAAAATATACCTCATTTCATTATTATGACTTGATATATATATATAAATCATTTTTGTTGAAACAAGCTAAGAAGCCATAATTCAAAATTAATTTTATATTTGATTAATATTTATCCAGCCTTCATATCCCTCATCCATGCTAAATACATTTTTGAAACCATGATGACTGAAAAAATTGGCAACTGATTGGCTTGAGTTGCCATGATAACAGTAAATTAAAATTGTATCGTTCTTATCTTTTTCTTTAAAAAAGTTTTGAATATTTAAATCTTCAACATGAATGGCATTATCAATATGCCCATTTTTGTACGAATTGTAATCTCTTATATCTATTAAGATTAGATCATCTTTTGATAAAAGATCTTTTGCATCTTTAATTGAAATACGATTGTAAGACATTTTGTTTTATAAAGCTTCGATAATGACTGATATTCCTTGTCCTCCACCAATACACATAGTAGCAAGACCATATTTTCCTTTACGTTTTCTTAATTCATATATAAGTTTTGTCATAATAATTGCACCGGTCGCACCCACAGGATGACCTAATGCAATAGCTCCTCCATTAACATTAACTATCTCAGGATTAAGACCTAATTGTTTATTAACGGCACATGCTTGAGCAGCAAAAGCTTCATTAGATTCAATTAAATCTAGATCTGCAACAGTTAATTGAGCTTTATTTAATGCCATTTTTGACGCAGGTACTGGCCCCATACCCATTTCGTCAGGATCAACACCACCAAACCCATAAGAAACTATTCTTGCTAATGGCTTCCCTTTTTTTGCCTTTTCTTCATTAGCTAGTACTAAAGCAGAAGCTCCGTCATTAATTCCAGAAGCATTACCAGCTGTTACTACACCATCTTTTTTAAAAGCAGTTCTGAGACCTGTTAATGTTTCCATACTAGTTTCTGGTTTTGGGTGTTCATCTATTTCAAAAATCTCAATTCCTTTTCTTGTTTTAATTTCAATAGGTAGTATTTGATCCTTAAAAGCACCATTTTCGATAGCTTCATATGCTCTTTTTTGACTAGTTAACGCAAATTCATCCTGCATTTCTCTACTAATTTGATATCTACTAGAAATATTTTCGGCAGTTATACCCATATGTCCATGACCAAAAGGATCATGAAGTGCACCTAACATCATATCATGAACTTGTCCATCACCCATTCTAGAACCCCATCGAAAACCTTGAACAATGTGTGCACCATTTGACATAACCTCTACACCTCCTGCCATTGCCACTGTAGCATCTCCAAGCATGAGAATTTGAGAAGCACTTACAATTGCCTGAAGCCCAGAGCCACAAAGTCGATTTACAGTCAGCGCAGCAGATGCTTTGTCCATTCCAGCCTGTAGTGCAATAACTCTACTCACATACATATCTCTGGGTTCTGTATGTATAACATTACCAAAAACAGCATGCTCAACTTCATTAGCCTCAAATCCAGATCTTGCAATGGCTTCTTTAGCCACTAAAGTTCCTAGATCGACAGGACAATGGTTTTTAAGAGTACCTCCAAACCCTCCAATTGCAGATCTGTTTGCTGACATAATGTAAACATTGTTCATTTTAGTTTTCCTCCAGAAAATAACTTTTGTTCTAATTTGTTAAAATTAAGTCTAAATCTCCTAAATCTTCAAAAAAAAGATTAATTCGAGTTTCATCAACATCTTGAATATTGTTGGGTTTCCAATTTGGTTTTCTATCTTTATCTACAAGCATTGCTCTAACACCTTCAAAAAAATCTCCAATTTCTACACAACGTTGGACCATTCTGTACTCCATTATAAGTTCATCTTTTAAACTCATATGACTGGCGTTTCTGATTTGCTTTAAAGATATTTTTAAGGAAGTTGGAGATTTATGTTTCAACTCTTCGTATTGAAGCTTCAAAAATTCATTTTCAACAAGTTTTTCACATTCATCAAATATTTGTTCGATTGTATCATAAGAGAAAGCTTTTTTTATCAATTCTTCATTATCTATCAATACACTATCTTCAGTTTGTGGTTTTGATGAAAATTGATCAATAATATTGTTAACCTTTTGATTAGAATTTGGTGAAGAAGAAATGATTGAATTCTTTAAAATTTCAACTTTTTCTGAGGAAACATAATGAGTTATTAGTTTAAGCTTCAACAAGTCATGAGCTTTAATTCTTGCACCAACTAAAGACAGCCAAGCACCAATACCTTTATCTAGTTGTCCAAGCAGCCACCCTCCTCCAACATCTGGGAATAATCCAATTGCTGTTTCCGGCATTGCAAACATTGTTTTTTCAGAGGCAACCACGTGACTACCATGCATTGATACACCAACACCTCCACCCATGGTAAATCCATTAATTAAGGAAATGAAAGGTTTTTTATAATTACTAATTTTATAATTAAGGGTATATTCATCATAAAAAAATGATTTAGATAAATTAGTTGGTGGCCCACCATCTGCTAAAACTTCTTTTCTTAACTTAACAACATCTCCTCCAGCACAAAACGAACGGTCTCCAGCACCCTCAATTATAATACTGTTTATCTCATCATTAATTTCCCAAGAATCGAGATTTTTATTTATTTTTTGAACCATTGAATAAGTAAGAGCATTTAATCTATCTGGCCTATTTAAAGTAATTACACCTACGCCGTTATCTTCAGTAAATATAACTTCATCTTGCATTATCAAATTATCCTTTTAAATTTAATTAGCTTTTAAATGTCTTGAAATAATAACTCTCATTATTTCATTAGTCCCCTCTAAGATTTGATGAACCCTTAAATCCCTTACAAGTCTTTCTAACGGAAAGTCTTTCAAATATCCATAACCACCATGAATTTGAAGAGCCATATTACATATCTCAGAGCAAACATCAGTTGCATATCTTTTAGCCATTGCACATAGTTTTGTTGCTTGTTTATCTGCAGTGTCTAATGCGCATGCGGCTCTTAAAACCATGAGGCGAGAAGCCTCCAACTCAGTTGCCATATCGGCTAACTTAAATTGTATGACTTGGAATTTATCCAGTGATTTTCCAAATTGTTTTCTTTCTGCAGAATAACTCATAGATGCTTCTAAAGCTGCTCTTGCTCCACCCAAAGAACATGCGGCAATATTTACTCTTCCGCCATCTAGACCTTTCATTGCAATTTTAAATCCATCGCCTTCATTACCAACAAGATTATCTATTGGTATTTCACAATTATCAAAATTTACCATAGATGTATGTTGACTATTCCAACCCATTTTCTTTTCTTGTTTTCCAAATGATAAACCCTTTGTTCCTTTTTCTACTAATATACATGAGACACCACTAGAACCTTCTTCACCTGTTCTGCACATAACTGCAAAAATATCACTTGTAGGTCCCCCAGATATAAAACTTTTTGAACCATTTAACACATAATGACTATTCCCCTTTTTTGTAGCTTTAGTTTTCAATGCCACAGCATCTGATCCAGAACCTGGTTCAGTAAGACAGTAACTAGACATCATTTCCATAGTTGATAACTTGTTAATAAATCTCTCTTTTATATGATCTGATCCATGAGCATCTATCATCCAAGTAACCATATTATGGATAGATATGTACGCTGCAGTAGACACACATCCCCTAGAAAGTTCTTCGAAACAAATAGCAGCGTCCAACCTACTGAGACCTGAACCTCCATAATTCTCATTCACATAAATAGCAGCCAAACCAAGTTCAGCTGCTTTTTTTAGAGTTTCGACTGGAAAAATCTCGTTTTGATCCCATTCAGACGCATAAGGCATGAGTTCTGTCTCAGCAAAATTCTTTGCCATTTCTTTTATATTTAACTGATCTTCGTTATATTCAAAGTTCATTTGTCACCTCTTCATTACCCATTTCATACTCACTAAATTTTATGTGACTGTAAAATCATCTCTGATGCCTTTTCAGCAATCATTAATGTCGGCGCATTCGTATTTCCAGAAGTTATAGCAGGCATTATTGAAGCATCCGCAATCCTAAGCCCATCTACTCCTCTTACTTTTAGATTACTATCTGTCACTGAGGTTTTGTTTGAACCCATTGCACACGTACCGACTGGATGAAAAATCGTTGTACCAATATCACCAGCAACTTTTTTGAGTTCATCTTCGGTCTGAAACTGTATACCCGGCGCAAACTCTTTTGGATTATATTTTTTCATTGCAGGTTGAGAAATTATTTTTCTAGCTAACTTTATAGATTGAGCAGCTACAATTTTATCTTTTTCTTCGGATAAATAATTGGGGTCTATTGATGGTGCTATCTTGTAATCTTTTGATGAAATGTGAACTTTACCTCTGCTTTGAGGGTTAAGGTTACAAACACTTGCTGTTAAACCTGGAAAACTATGCAACGGGTCTCCAAATTTATCTAGAGAAAGAGGCTGAACATGAAATTGAAGGTTAGGTGTTTCATAAGATTTATCAGACATTGCAAATACGCCTAATTGACTAGGCGCCATTGACATTGGTCCTGTTCTTTTGAGAGCATATTCCAAACCAATAGCTATTTTCCCAAATAAAGAATTCGCTTTTTGATTAAGTGTTTTGGCATTTTCTAGTCTATAAATTACTCTCAATTGCAGATGATCTTGCAAATTTTCACCAACATTTTCACTCTCTACTAACGTATTAATACCTAAATTTGAAAGTATTTTTGGATTACCAATACCAGATAATTCTAGTATTTTAGGTGATCCAATAGATCCAGCAGAAAGTATAACTTCTCTGTGTGCAAATATTTCTTCTAACTTTCCATTTCTTACAACTTCTATACCTTTGCACTTTTTTTTGTTCAAAATTATTTTTTTAACTTCACATTTACTTATTATCTTAAGATTCTTTCTGTTTTGAATTGGTTTAATAAATGCTTTAACAGTATTCCACCTAAATCCAGAATTTTGGTTTACTTTAAAATAAGAAACTCCAAAATTATTTCCTTCATTAAAGTCATCTATTTTAGGTATTCCAGCTTCTATGGTTGCATCTCTAAAACTATCTAAAATATCCCATGAAAGTCTTTGTTTATCAACTTTCCATTCGCCTCCAGAGCCGTGAAACTTACTCTCACCTTCATAACTATCTTCCATATTTTTGAAATATGGTAAAACATCATCCCAACTCCAACCTTCATTACCCATTTGTCTCCATTGGTCATAATCACCTGCTTGTCCTCTCATATAAATCATACCATTTATAGATGAACAACCTCCCATGATTTTGCCTCTTGGGTAATTTAGAGATCTTCCATTTAGTCCTTTTTGAGAAGTGGTTTTATAAAGCCAGTCTGTTCTTTTGTTTCCCATGCAGTAAAGGTACCCCACAGGTATATGAACCCAGTGGTAATTGTCATTTCCTCCAGCTTCTATTAATGCTACGGAATATCTATCGTTTGCTGATAATCGATTCGCTAAAAGACATCCAGCTGTTCCTGCACCAACAACAATAAAATCATAGCTTTGTGTCATTCAGATTGCCTTTTATAATTATAAAAAATAATAAAAATTTGATATCATAGTATTTGATATATGAATAATTTTCTATGTAAAAATTTAATCTATTTCGAGAGATAATATTTAAAACTACTTTTCATTCCATAAAGGAGTTCTTTTGTCTAAGAAGGCACTAATACCCTCGTGAGCATCTATTTCCATCATATTAATTGTCATTACTTCAGAAGTATAATGATAAGCCTCATCCAGTGACATTTCTACCTGTTTATAAAAAGCCTCCTTTCCAATCTTCACTGTAGAAGTTGGCTTTGAAGCTATTAATTTTGCCAAGTTTAGTGTATCAACATGAAGCCGTTCTAATGGCACAGATTTATTAATAAGCCCAAACTGAACAGCCTCTTGTGCACTAAGTTTCTCTCCAGTTAAAAGCATTTCCATGATTTTTTTTCTGCTAATGTTTCGAGAAACCGCAACCATGGGTGTTGAGCAAAAAAGACCTATATTTACACCAGGTGTCATAAAAGAAGACTGTTCTGAAGCAACAGCTAAATCACAACTTGCTACTAGTTGGCAACCAGCAGCAGCAGCTATTCCACAAACCTCAGCTATAACTGGTTTTGGCAACCTTAAAATGGTTTGCATTAAGATTGAACATTCATCAAATAAATTTTTAAAGAAAACTTTATTTTTCTTGTTTTGTCTTAGTTCTTCTAAATCGTGCCCAGCTGAAAAACCAGGACCCTCAGAAGAAATAATTATGACTTTTATTTTAGTTTGCGAAGAAACGTCTTTTAAAGCTTTTGTAAGAGCTTTTATTAATTCCAAAGATAATGGATTGTGTTTTTTACCGTTAGTTAATTCTATCCTAACTATGTTTTCAGTTTCATTTTTAATAGAAAAAAAATTATCCATTTTTTGACCATAAATTGTTTAAATTCTTATTTGAAACTTATTTTGAATTTTGGTCAATCAATAATCTTATTTTATTGTTTGTTTTACTTAAAATAAAAAGCACATTAAATTTAATAAAAAAGAATTGTTATTAAATGAAAAATTTTAATTATAGAGTTTTAGTCTTAATTTTAACTGGAACAGCAGCTCTTGCTCTAGCAATTGGTATTGGTAGGTTTACTTATACTCCTATACTGCCCTTTATGTTAGAAGAGTTAAATATTACTAAAACTGAAGGTGGTTTAATTGCCTCATGGAACTTTTTTGGGTACCTATGTGGTTCACTGTTATCAATTTCGTCAATTTTTATAAAAAGAGTTAAGCTAGTTTTCTTTATTTCTATAGTTCTTTCAATATCAACAACATTTTTAATGAGCATAGATGATGAAGTAATATTTTTTATTATTGTTCGATTTATTAGTGGTTTATCCAGTGCTTTTGTTCTCATATTTGGCACAGCTTTAATTCTACCCAGCATACAATCATTTGGTAAAAAATCACTAAGCACTTCACACTTCATGGGTGTGGGTTTTGGAATAGTCATATCTTCCATTCTAGTGACATTTTTAGGAGAATTAGGTTTCCATTGGGATGATTTATGGATTGGTGTAGCTGTGTTATCAGTAATTTTAGCTGTTCCAATTTTTATATATACTCCTAACGAAATTTTGCAGCATTCATATTCTCAAAATTCAAATTATAAAAATAATTTTAGTTTTTCTTTAATATCTATTTCTTATGGTTTGTATGGTTTTGGTTACGTCGTTTTGGGGACTTTTATTTCAGCCATGGCTAGGGAAACATCTGGTTTGGAAGCCACTGAAATGTATGTTTGGTTGTTAGTAGGTTTAGCAGGTATACCTATGGTTCTTTTTTGGCCATGGTTTGGCAAAAAAATCGGCAACGATTTAGCTCTTTTTTTTGCTTGTGCTATAATGGGATTAGGAGTTTTAATGCCCGTGTTATTAGAGAATAAAGCTGGGATTACTTCTGCATCTATTTTACTTGGCTCAACGTTTATACCAATAACTGCACTTGCATTATTAGAAGGTCAGTCTAGATATAATGGATCAATTAGAGTCTCTACTGCCATTTTAACTTCATCATTCAGTGTTGGACAAATGATAGGACCTTATTTTGGTGGATTTATAATAGATTTATTTAATTCTTATAGTATTGCATTAACTATATCCTCAATATCACTTTTTATTGCCTCTATATTAATGATTAATCCCACAAGATTTCTTAAAAGAAAATTTAGAGATATTCTTTGAGTATTTTTGAACCTAAATCTGCAACTGGTTCTGCCTGTTCTCCTACTTCATAGGCATTTTCACCTGAGTTGTTTCCATCAATAACACGTTTTGCTATACCTTGGAGAATGCCTACAAATCTAAAACAATTAAATGCTAGTAAAAACTTCCAATATTTTGGCTTATCAAAACCAGTTAAATTTAAATAACTTTCTAAAATTTTTTCTTCAGTTGGTATGCCAGAGTAAAGCTTTTGATTATGAAAATTACTCAAACCACCTATTGGCCATGTTTTTTCGAATCTAAGCATTAATACCCAGTATGATAAATCAATAAAAGGGGGTGATAGTGTTGACAATTCCCAATCTAACAAACCAATTATACTTGGAATAGATTTATTTTTTTCTAAAATCATATTATCTAAACGAAAATCACCGTGTAAAAGACATGGTTTCAAATTATCTATTTTAGTTGGAATATATTTTGGTATGGTTTCAATTAAATATTCCATACTTTTTATATATTTTGTTTCAGAGTCTCTGTATTGTTTTATCCATAATTTTATCTGTCTTTCAAGATAACCATAATGTTTGCCAAAATTTTCTAAGCCAATTTTCTTTAAATCTAATTTAACTAATTCTGCTAAAATTTTAATTTTATGTTTATAAATTTTATCTCTTTGTTCGCTTGTATAATTTGATAGATCTGGATCAAATTCATGTGCGCCATTAATAAATTCCATAACATAAAATTCACTTCCAATTATATCTACGTCACTACAATATCCATACGTTTCGGGAGTAGGAATTTTTGAATTTGATAAAGCACTCATCACTTTATATTCTCTATCAATTCGATGTGCACCTCGAAGGAGATGTCCCAATGGCTTAGACCTAAGCACAAAACTTTTATTATCAGATTTCAGTAGAAATGTAGGATTAGATTGGCCTGTTTCAAATTTTTTCATTGATAAAATTTGTTCATTAATTGATGTGTTTTTTTTAAGCCAAAGATTTATGCTATTTATTTTATTTTTTACTGACATATTTACATGACTAATTTATTCTTATTGAAATATCACATTTAAATTAATTTTAGGTATATGATACATGAATGTTCAATCTAACACTGTTTTAATAACAGGTGCAAGCAGAGGGTTAGGCGCAAATTTCTCTAAGGTATTAGCACATGATGGTTTTAAAATTATTGGTGTTGGACGTAATATACAAAATCTAAAATCAGTTATTTCTTCTCTTCCTAATCAAAATCTAGGTCATTCCTATTTAGAACTTGACATTACAGATGAGTTGCAAGTTCAGAAGATGTTAAATGATTTAAACATTTACGCCTTAATAAATAATGCAGGTATTGCAAATACCAAATTATTACACGAAGAAACTTATTCAGATTTAACAAAAATAATTAATACTAATTTATTAGGTTCAATTAATGTATCAAATGCTTTAATTCCAAATATGATTAAAAATAAAAATGGGAAAATTATTAACATTGCTTCCACTCTTGGTTATAGACCTTTATCATTTGTTGGAGCATATTCTGCTACTAAAGCTGCTTTAATACAAATTACTAAATCTCAATCAATAGAATTAGCAAAATATAATATATGCGTTAATGCACTTGCACCAGGCTATATACTTACTGACATCAATAGAAAACAATTAGAAGGTGATGCTGGCGTTTTACTTAAAAAGAAAATACCTCTCAAAAGATTTGCTACTTTAGAAGAACTTGATGTAATTATTTCTATGTTAGTAAATCCACAAAACACCTATATGACGGGAGCCACAATAGCTGTTGATGGTGGACTAAGTACAGGTCTTTGACAATAGGAGCAATTTATGGATTTCACACTTCCTGAACATATTGAAACTCTAAGATTAAAAACAAGAGACTTTGTTAATCAAAAGATTATTCCACTAGAGTCAGAAATTTCATCATATGATAAACATGAAAACATAAATGAAGATTTGCTAAATCATATTCGTTTAGATGTTAAAGCTGCTGGTCTTTGGTCACCACAAATGCCTACATCTAGATCAGGTCTTGGGTTAGGACCTGTTGGCATGTCAGCTCTATATGAAGAAATGAATAGATCAATTTTTGGTCCTGTTTGTTTTAATTGTGCAGCACCTGACGATGGTAACATGTACATACTTAATAAAATTGGGACTGAAGAACAAAAAGTTAAATGGCTTGATCCAATAATTAGGGGAGATGTTCGCTCATCCCTTGCAATGACTGAACCTGCACCTGGAGGTGGCTCTGATCCATCAATGATTAAAACTGATGCTGTTTATTCAAATGGTAAATGGATAATTAATGGTTTTAAATGGTATATTACCGGAGCTGCTGTTGCATCTCACTTTATACTACTTGCCAAAACTAAAGATGGCTTAACTGCTTTCCTTTATCATAAAGATCAACCAGGTTGGAAGATTAAAAGACGTATTCCAATTATGGGCCCTGAAGAACATGGTGGACATTGTGAGATAGAGTATAATGGCCTAGAAATTCCCGATGAAAATAGGTTAGGTGAAGTTGGTAAAGGTCTTAAAATTGTTCAAATACGTCTTGGCCTTGCTCGTCTTACACATTGCATGAGATGGATCGGACTCTCTAAAAGATGTTTAGAAATAGCCTTAGATTATGTTTCCACTAGAGAAGGCTTTGGTATCAAACTTTCTGATAGAGAATCTGTTCAAATAAAACTTGGTAAATCAGCAATGGACATTGATATTTCACGTTTGCTTGTAATGAGAGCTGCATGGAAAATTGAACATGGTAGTAAATCTAGACAAGATGTTTCAATGGCCAAAATATACGTTGCCGATACTTTAAACAACGTTTCAGATACTGCAATTCAACTAAATGGAGCTAAAGGCTATAGCAAAGATATTATACTTGAATGGATTTATCGATACGCACGTCAAGCAAAGTTAGTTGACGGAGCTTCAGAAGTTCATCAGATGATTATTAACAGATTTTTTAGTAATTATAAAACAGATTTTTGGCATTGGGGTATAGGTTACGATAGTTAATTTTTTAATATTTTTTCTATTTGTTCTAATGAATTTATAATTTGATCTGGTTTTCCTGGTAGTTTCTCCAATCTACCATCAAATCTATTTACCCATATACTTTTAAAACCATAATTTGAAGCTGCATGCATATCCCATGCGTTACTTGAAAAAAATAATACCTTTTGTTTATTTACTCTCATTTTTTTTTCTACCAAATCATATACTTCACTTGCGGGTTTATACACTTTGCATTCATCTACTGATATAATTTCATCAAGTAAAGTTTTGATATTTGCATTTATTACTGCGCTCTCTAACATTTTATTATTTCCATTTGATAATATAGCAGTTTTCAACCCCATTTTTTTGATATTTTCTAGAACAGATTTAACTTCAGGATAAGCTTCTAGTTTTAAGTATAGTGATAATAATTCATCTCTTAATTTAATATTTTTTATATTTAATGTTTCCATAGCATAATCTAGAGCATCAGATGTGATTTTCCAAAAATCTATATATTCTTTCATAGAATTTCTTAACCATGTGTATTCTACTTGCCTTAGCCTCCATATACTTGAGAGTTCTACCCATTTTTCACCAACTTCTTTTGATAATTCTCGACATGCTGCATTTACATCAAATAATGTTCCGTACGCATCAAAAACACATGTTGTTATTTTATCCATTTTTTTCCTCTCTAAGATATTCGTAAAAACCTTTTTTATTTTTTTGTGCCCACTCTGTGTACTTCTTATTTTTAATTCGTCTTAATGCAAACATCTTTGATACCTTTAAATTCTTCATTTTCAATGATTTTACCTGATATTTTTTATAAGCTTGCTCAATTTTAATTGAAAACCCTTTTTCTTTAGTTACTGATTCTTTTTGAATGTTTAGCCTATAATATTCATTTTGTATCATCTCTACTTTATTTTTTTTATTTAGTAATATCGCTGTGTTGTATACATCCTGGCTTCTATAATTTTCAAATTTGTTAATTAAACTTCTTTTTACAAATGGATGAAAACTACAAGGAACTTCTCCTATATCATTTATAGATAAATACTTTTTGTTTTTTCCTACGAATTCTCCAATTAATTTATTATTTTTGTAAACTCTTGTTGGCGCAAAACATAATCCCCTTTTTTTTACTAATTCATACATTTTTTCAAGATAATTTTCTGACCACTCATCGTCAGCATCCAAAAAACCTATATATGCTCCTCTTGCTTTTGAAAGTCCTACATTTCTTGCATTACCGGGACCTGTCTTTATACTATTAGTTTTTAAAAACCTAAGAGATATGTTTCCACTCATTTTAGGAACTATTTTTTTATAATTGTTTCCATCATCTATTACCAAAAGAATTTCAATTTTTTTCTCTGATTTAATTTTTTGTTTATTTATAGAATTTAAAGTTTTGTTTAGTGTATTCACTGCTTTGTATACTGGTATTATTATTGAAACATTTATTTTCATTTATTTTATTTTCATTTAATTTATTTTTTTTTTATTTTATATTGTCATTAGTTTAATACTTTGCAAAATTTTATTTGTAAGGAAATTTCCTAATGAATTCACTTCTACTACATCCCACTAATTGGAAAGACTATTCTTTGGTTGACTCTGGCAATGGTAAAAAATTAGAACGATTTGGAAATTTCTTATTTATTAGACCTGAACCACAAGCCCTATGGTCACCAAGATTGTCTCTTAAAGAATGGGAAAAATCTTCTGGAACATTTCTTTCATCTTCAAATCCGTTAAACGAGGATGCTACTGGTAAATGGTCCCTTAAAAAACATTTACCACTGAAATGGGAAATGGGATATGACAATATAAAATTTTTTGCAACTCCAACTCCTTTTAGACATCTTGGTTTCTTTCCAGATCAATCTCCTCATTGGCTTTGGGCTGCAAAAAAAATAAAAACTGCAATTAACTATTCAAATAAACCTTTCTCTCCTAAAGTTCTAAATCTATTTGGTTATTCAGGTCTTGCTTCTTTACATGCTGCCCTTTATGGCGCCTCTGTAACACATGTTGATGCCAGCAAAAAAGCTATTAACTTTGCTTTTGAAAATAGAAACTTGTCCTCATTTCAAAACTTACCAATTAAATTTATAACTGACGATACCATTAAATTTGTTAAGCGAGAAATTCGTCGAGAAAATAAATATGATGCTATCATTCTAGATCCTCCAAAATATGGAAGAGGTCCCAATGGAGAAAAATGGGAATTGTTTAACCATCTACCTATTTTATTAAAATTAATTCCACTAATTCTAACTCCCAAACCTATTTTTATTGTTCTAAATAGCTATGCAATTAGATCTAGTCACTTAACTTTAAATTATGCATTAAATGAAACAATGAGGGAATTTTCCGGTAAAGTTGAATCTGGAGAGCTGTCCGTTGTTGAGGATCAAAAAAATCCAAGGCAAATTAACACCGCCATTTTTGCAAGATGGGAAAACAACCAACTTAATTAGGAATTTTCCTAATAGATTCATATAGAAGTATTCCTGTAGACACAGCCAAGTTAAGGCTATCTGATTTACCTAGCATTGGTATTTTTATCAATTGTTCACAAGTATTAGTTAATTTATCAGACAAACCATTTTGTTCATTGCCCATGGCTAAAACAAAAGGTTTTTTCCAATTAGCCTTTGTATAGTTAGAAGCTTTCTTTAATGATGTTCCAATCAAACTAATATTTTTATCAGACTTCCATTTTAAGAACTGATCAAGATTTGAGGCTGTAATGTTTATGTTAAATATAGCTCCCATACTCGCTCTTACCGCTTCATATGAAAAAGGGTCTGTACATTCATTAAGTAAAATGCAATCACTAGCTCCCATACCATCCATAGTCCTTAGTATCGTACCTAAATTACCAGGATCCCTCACATTTTCAAGAGCAACAATACTTTTATTATCAATGGAATTAGGAAGTTGATACCATTTTTGTGCGAAAACACCTAATACATTTTGAGGATTATCTTTGTGTGACAATTTAGACAATATTTGTGAAGATACTCCTATAGCATCTGCACCTAAAGAGGTTGTTTCATTCACTAAATCTTTTATAAATAAGCTATCTTTGTTCAGTTTATCAAACAAAAGATATTTAATTTTCCACTTATTTTCTAGAGCCTCTCTACAAATACGAACTCCTTCAGCAACAAATAAATTCAAATCTCTTCTATATTTACGATGATATAAACTATTAACTAATTTAATTTTTTCGTTAGTTAAACTAGAAATATCATATTGTTTTCCCGAAACAACCAAATTGTATTTCCTATGTTAATTTCGCTTGAGCCGAATTTTTAATCGAAGAGACAAGAGAAGAAAGACCATTTTTTCTTGTAGGAGATAAATGATCATTCAATCCTATTTTCTCAAGGAAATTTATATTCGTGTCCAGAATTTCTTGAGGATTTTTACCTGAAAAAACTTTTAACATTATAGCAATTAACCCCTGAACTATAGCTGCATCACTATTTGCTAAAAAAGTAATAGTTCCATCTTCATTGTAGTATTTATAAAAATATACTACAGATTGACACCCTTTCATTTTATTTTCTTCAGTTTTAAGTGCTTCATCCATTTGAGGTACATTTCTTCCCATATCAATGAGATATTGATACTTGTCTTCCCAAGAATCAAAAAAAGAAAAATCCTCAATTAATTCATTAATTTCCTTACTACAATTCATACAAAATACTCAATTATTAGTTTATAATATTAATTAAACTCAATTGTATAACAAATCAAGAACGTAAGTTTAATTGGCTTACAAAACACAAGCTTACAATAAGATTGTATTTTAATTTAATATAGAATAGTTTATAGCAACTGGGAGATTGGAATGTTATCACTCCGTAACAAGAGAGAAAGCCCTACTTTATTGAACACTCCTGTGGTTTTGTTGTTCCTATTAATAATAACTATTTTAAGGATATACGCACTACATGTATCCCCAATAGAATTATCTGTTGATGAAGCGCAATATTGGCATTGGTCAAGGGAAATAGATTTTGGTTATTTTACTAAACCACCATTAATAGCATGGATGATTTCACTTTCTACTTTTGCTTTTGGAAATGAAGAATGGGCTGTAAGATTGTTTTCGCCTATAATCCATCTATTAATTTCCTTAGTTTTATGGATGACTGCGAAATTTACATTTGGATCAAACTCGGGAAAAATTGCCGCTATGATTTGGATATTTACACCAGCGGCTTCATTAGGTGGCTTTATAATCTCAACTGACACTCCACTATTATTATTTTGGTCTTTATCTTTGTTTTTTTTATTAATTTCAATAAGAGAAAATTCCAGTTTTACATCTTTGCTTGTAGGCATCTTCCTTGGATTAGCCTTTTTATCTAAATATGCAGCTTTATATTTTTTAATTTTCTTCATTATATGGTGGCTAATTTATGACAGGAGTAAACATTTAAGTATCAAAAATATATTAATTATCGTTTTTACAAGTATCTTGGTCGCGAGCACAAATTTGTATTGGAATTACTTAAATGATTTTGTAACAGTTAATCATACCATTTCAAACGCAAATCTGTCAGAAATAATTCTTAGCCATAAAAATGTAATTGATTTTCTATCATCTCAATTTTTAGTTTTTGGGCCTTTACTATTTTTGATATATCTTTTGATAATTATAGATAGCTTATTTAAAGACCGAGATATAACTTTACTAGCTATGATTTCTTTACCCATAGTTATTCTGATAACAGTTCAAAGTTTTTTAAAAATTGCAAATGCAAATTGGGCAGTGACTGCTTATGTGGGCGCCACTTTAATTATAAGTTATAATGTAACTTTAAAAAGAAATAACATTTTTAAAATATTTTTTTATTTAGGACTTTTATTAAACATGGCTCTATCTGTTTATATATTAAATATTTCTAGTAGTGGCAGTTTTTATCCTTTAGATTTAAAATCTAATCCACTTAGAAAAAATTTAGGCTTTGAAAGCCTAGCAATAAACATTCATGACATTTTTATAGAAGAAAACATATCAAAAATTGTCTTTGAAAAGAGAAGTGATATTTCAAGATTTAATTATTACCTAAATCGAGATAATAACAAATTTGAAAATAAAATTTTTATTAAAACAAAAAACTTTGTACCAGGAAACTTTTATGAAGAAAATTTCAATTACGACCTAATAAATAAAAGAAAAGGAGAAAAAATATTAATTGTAAAGAATATCTCCAATCTCGAAAATAAAAACTATAATCTTGATGAGATTAAATTATTAAAAACCATATCTAGTAAAACAATTAAAAATTTCGAGCGAACTTATTATCTATATGTAGGAAAAATAAAATAAAACTTTTATTTTTTTTTAAATTTTTCAAAAACACTCAACGTTTCAGCACTTACGTGATGCTCTAAACCTTCGGCATCATTCTTAGCAACCTTTTCATTAACTCCAATTTTGATTAAAAAATTGTAGACTATATCATGTCTTTTTTTACAATATTCAGCCAATAGTTTTCCTTTTTCAGTTAAGAAAATAGATCTGTAAGGTCTGCTTTCTACTAAACCTTCTCTGACTAAGCGCCTAATTATGCTATTAACAGTTGGCCCAGTTACACCAAAGTGTTTCGCCAGATCAACAGCTCTAGCTTCGCCAGTCTCCCTAATTAAGTCAGCTATCATTTCAGTATAATCTTCAGCTATTTCACTGTTTCTAGCATTTCTAACCTGGGCGAATCTATCAGAGTTAATTTCAATATCATTAATCATAACGAAAACTCCTAAAGTTAGATTAGGCTAATATAATTTTTAAATCTTTACAAATTTTTAAATTTATTTGTCTTTATAAAAAATTTAGATTAAAAACTACTTAGTATTTTCAAATTAAGGCAACCTTATGAATGATGAACAAAAAACAAAAATTGAATCTAAAGTTTTTGAAAAGCTTATTAAGCATCTTCAAAATAGAACTGATGTTCAAAATATAGACCTTATGAATCTTAGTGGCTTTTGTAGAAATTGCTTATCAAGATGGTATACAGAAGCAGCAGAAGAATATGGCTCAAAAATAGACAAACATCAAGCAAGAGAAATAATATATGGAATGCCTCATTCAGTCTGGAAAGAGAAATACCAAACTGACGCAGATGAGGATCAAAAAAATAAATTTAAGAAAACTATTGCTGAAGACCATTGATATGGAAGAGAAAACAAATAATGAAAACTCAATTCCTAAAAAAAACGAGAAACTTAAAAATGTTATAGAGAGAATTGAAAGACTATTAGAAGAAAAAAACAATATAACTTTTGATATTAAAGAAGTGTTTTCTGAGGCAAGAGCTATGGGATATGATCCTAAAATAATGAGAAATATATTAGCCTTGTGGAAAATGGACATTGACGAAAGATATGAGCAAGAAGCATTATTAAATACTTATAGAAATTCATTAGGTATTTACTAATTTATGATTGAACATTTCGGCGATAAACTTGTAGAAAAAATAAGAAAGACTAAGTCTTTTTTATGCCTCGGTATCGATCCTCATTTAGATTTGATTCCAGAAATATTTAATAATAATAGCAATGAAAATTATATTAAAAAAGTTGAAACATTCTGTTTTTCCTTGTTAGAAACTGTTATAGGAATAATTCCAGCTGTAAAACCACAAATTGCATTGTTTGAACAACTGGGACCAGAGGGAATGAGCTTATTATCGTCTTTATGTAAATATGCACATTCTAAAGGCTTTCTAGTTATAATGGACGCAAAAAGAGGCGACATAGGTAGTACCAGCAAAGCATATGCTAGAGCTTATCTAGGTAAAAATGCTCCATTTCCTAGTGATGCGCTTACTGTAAATCCTTGGCTAGGACTTGATAGTCTAGAGCCCTTTTTTAGTAAAGCACAAGATACTGGATCAGGTTTATTTATTTTAGTTCATACTAGTAATAAAGGTTCGCAAGATATTCAAGAGGTTTTAATTAATCGAGATTTAAAATGTTATGAGCACTTAGCCAATATTCTTAAACCCATTATTGAAAAAAACAATGGTCAATCAGGATTATCTTCTATTGGGATAGTTTCAGGCGCCACTTATAAAGAACAAGCTATATCTTTAAGAAGAATACTACCAACTGCACCTTTTTTAATTCCAGGATATGGAGCTCAAGGGGCTTCAGCTTCTGAAGCTTGTGCACCACTACTTACAGACCAAAGTTATTCTGGTCTAAAAAATTTTGGATTGATAAACGCATCAAGAAGTGTGTTATTCCCAAAAAATTCATATTCAGTAAATAGTATTGTAGAATGGCAAGATGAAATATTAACAGAATTAGAAAAAACCAATGATATACTTATCAATACAAAAACAAAAGAGAGTTTAATTAATGACAAAATCAAAACAACTTGATGCACTGGGTAATAAAAGTAATATCCCAAATTATCCTAATAAAGATGCTCTTGAAAAAATAAGTAATCCGAAGATTGGAGTTAATTATTCAATACGATTAACTTGTCCAGAATTTACATCTATATGCCCTGTTACTTCTCAACCAGATTTTGCTTATATAATTTTAGATTATGTGCCAAATAAATTTATAGTAGAGAGCAAATCATTTAAATTATATCTACTAGGTTACAGGAATCACGGCGCATTTCACGAGGATTGCACAATATCACTTGCTCAAGATATAATTGATCTTTTATCACCTAAATGGCTGCGAATAGCAGGTTATTGGTATCCAAGAGGTGGTATTCCGATTGACATTTTTTGGCAAACTGGGGAAAAACCAGAACAACTATTTTTACCTGATCATGATGTTCCAAATTATAGAGGTAGAGGATAAAGAAATTATTTTTATCTAAGATAAGGAAATAAAATGTTATCAAAAAAAATTGACTGGCAGTTAATCATTTTCGTTTGCTCATTGATAATTATTATGATTATGGGAGTTCGCCAGTCTTTAGGTCTCTTTTTAGAACCTATTAGCCAGTTCATGAAAGACGGGAAAGAATTTTTTTCTTTTGCAATAGGTTTTCAAGCAATTATATGGGGTGTTGTAACGTTTGGCTTAGGTATACTAATTGATAAATTCGGACCACAAAAAGTTTTGGCTTTTGGAATCGTTTGTTTTGCATCTGGAATTTTTTTAATGAGCAACCCTAACAATCAACTAACATTATTTTCAGCCACTTCATTAATGGGATTTGGACTAGGTGGTGCTGGAATGGCCACAATGGTTAGCATTGCAGGTAAGGTTGCACCTCCAGAAAAGAGATCATTTGCAATGGGTTTAATTGCAGCTGCTGCATCTTTTGGTCAATTTGCAGTCGTTTTGCCTACGATGTGGATGAATAAAATTTTGGGATGGGAAACTAGTTTAATTGTTTTATCTATAATAACAACCTCACTTTTATTATTATTACCCTTATTAAATAATACAAATGAACAAAACAATAAAAACGAAATCTTTAAAGATGAATTACAAAACACTTTAATTTTCTCATTAAAAGAGCGTAATTATATTTTATTGATAATGGGATTTTTTGTATGTGGATTTCATGTAACGTTTATAGGATTACACCTACCAACGGACTTGATGTTTAAAGGTATTTCAGCTGAGGTTGCTGGTTGGTCTCTTGCAATTATTGGTGTTACCAACATTCTCGGCACTCTTGGATTTGGGTGGTTAGGAACAAAAGTAAAAAAACCAATGCCATTAGCTTTAATATATTTAATGAGGTCAATTACTATAACTATATTTGTTTTATCTCCACCATCTGCAACTGTAGCTATTTTATTTGGTGCTGTAATAGGTATTTTATGGTTGGCAACAGTGCCTATGACAAATGCTATAATATTAGCATTTATTGGACCAAAATATCTAGCAACATTGTCTGGTATTTGTTTTATTTGCCATCAATTGGGTGCAGTTTTAGGGGCTTGGCTTGGTGGCCGATTCTTTGATTTGTATGGAAGTTATGAAAATATGTGGTGGCTTAGCGTAGCTCTTGGAATAGCGGCTTTCTTTCTAACAATTACTGTTAAAGAAAAACCATTTTTAGTAAATTCAGAAATCAAACAAATAAGTTAAGTATTCAACTCATTTATACTTTTATACTCTTCTAAACATTCGGGGTTTGCCAATGCAGTAATGTTGTTTATCTGTTTGTTGTGTATTATATCTCTTACTGCAAGTTCTGCTATTTTACCTGACTTTGTTCTTGGAATATCATTGACTGCTATTATTTTTTCTGGCACATGCCTTGGTGAAGCACCTATTTTAATTTTTGATTTAATTTCATCAATTAATTCTTGTGTCAAATTAGAGTTTTCTTTAAGTTTTACAAAAAGTACAACTCTTGTGTCGCCTTTCCAAATTTGACCTATAACTAAACCCTCCAAAACTTCTTTAACTTGTTCAACTTGCCTATAGATTTCAGCAGTGCCAATACGAACTCCACCAGGATTTAGGGTGGCATCTGACCTCCCAAAAATTATGAACCCATTATTTTCAGTCTTTAAGATATAATCACCGTGACACCATACATTTTTATATTTATTAAAATAGGCGTCATGATATTTTTCATTATTATTATCGTTCCAAAAATACAATGGCATACTAGGAAAACTGTTTACACAAACTAATTCTCCTTTCTCATTTTTGAGGGACTTTGCATTATCATCATAAACATGAACATCCATACCTAAAATTGGTCCTTGTATTTCTCCTCTTCTAACCACTGACATTGGATTACCACCTATAAAACATCCAACTATATCTGTTCCTCCCGATAAGCTTGCAACGGAAACATCTTTTTTTATACAGCTGTATATGTAGTCAAAACTTTCATGGATTAATGGTGAACCTGTTGACCCTATAGTCTCTAGAGTTTTTAATTTATATTTATCAATAATGTTAATATTTTCCTTACTTAATGCGTCAATATATTTTGCTGACACACCCATAAAGTTAATTTCTTCACTGTCTACAAAATCCCATAAAATTTCTGGGTTTGGGAAAAAAGGAGAACCATCATATAAATAAATTGTAGACTTTAGCAATAATCCTGATACAAGCCAATTCCACATCATCCATCCACAAGTGGTAAAGTAGAACACTCTACTTCCTTTTTTTGCATTTGAATGCAACCCCATTTCAACTAAATGTTTTAAAAGAATTCCACCATTAGAATGAACGATACATTTTGGTTTCCCAGTAGTGCCACTAGAAAACATAATATATAAAGGGTCACTCAAACTAAGTGGCTCAAAAAACATTTTATTTGTTGAATATTGATTTAGAATTGCATTATAATCTATTATTTTGTTATTATTATAATCAATTTCAATCCCCAAAAGAGGCACTAACACAATTTTTTGTAAAGAAGGTAAAGCTTTAACTACTTCTATTACTTTGTTAGTAATATTAATTTCTTTACCATTATACCAATAACCATCTGTAGTAATTAAAATTTTTGGCTCTATTTGACCAAATCTGTCTAAAACTCCGTTTACACCAAAGTCTGGAGACGCAGAAGAAAAAATTGCCCCTATCGATGAAGTGGCTAACATCATTATTACTGTCTCAGGCATATTAGGCATGTAAGCAGCAACTCTATCTCCTTTAGCAACACCCTGTTTTTTCATAAAATTTGCTAATGTAGATACTTGAGCTTTTAAATCTTTCCAAGACACCTCTTTTCTGATTTTATCTTCGGATTTAAACACAATAGCTGGACCTGAAACGTCCCCTGAAAGCATGTTTTCAGCATAATTAACCTTGCCATTAGGAAAAAACTTACTTCCAGGCATTTCATTTAATGGCTCGATGTATGGCTTTATCCCTTTTAAGCCTTTAATTTCAAAAAATTCCCAAATTGATAACCAAAAATCAGCCTTGTTTTCAATTGACCAAGTATGTAATTCAGTAAAATTTTGAATATTTAAATTATTTTTTTCATTAATAGTTTTAATAAATTTATACATCTGTGAAGACTTGACTCTTTCATCAGATGGGGCCCAAATCACAGGATTAGAAACGATTTCTTTTTCCATAATCAATTCACTAAAAATTAAAAATAATTTTTGAAACTACTTTCAGCAAAAAGTGCCATGTCATAATCTAATTCTGTAATTCCACCTTTATCATGAGTGGTTAGAGTTATTGTGACTTTATTATAAACATTTTCCCATTCAGGATGATGATTTATTTGTTCAGCCTTCATAGCTAAAGAAGTCATAAAAGAAAACGCTTGTTTAAAATCAGCAAACTTAAAAAGTTTACTATAAGCCTCTCTACCATCAGATGTTTTCTCCCAACCATTAATTTCATTAAATTTTTGTTTATAATCTTCACATTCCATTACCAAAATCCTTTCTATTTATAATTTTTCTTAATGGCTTCATGTTATCGGCATAAGCTATGAATAATTTTAATACATAGTCAATTCTGTTGTCTAACCACTCAGGAATATTTTTTCCATGGTTGCCTGGATTGAATTCTTCTACATTTCTAATTATGATATTTTCTGGTATCCACATTATGTGAGTATTTTTATAAGAAGAAGATCTCAATTCAGCTATAGGATAAGCTCCGCCATTTCCACTACTAACAGAAACAATTAATCCAGGCTTATGAGAAAACTCACCATTACCACATAATAAAAAAAGATTTTTGGCGACTGGAGTCGCCATACCTCCATACTCAGGAACCACTAAAATAAAACCATCTGAATTTTGTAATTTTTCTGAAATTGAATTCCAAGTTTTACCCCAAATACCTTTACCATTTTTTTTGTCGGGTGACCAAAAAGGTAAAGATGATATAGCTAAATCTAAAAAAAAAGTTTCTAAGTTAGGATCTAAATTTAAAAGGTTATTATTTAATGAATCAGAAACCTTTTTTGATTGAGAGTCAATTCTATGGCTTGCAGATATAATTGAGATTATCATAGTAAACATTCCAAAAATTGTTTAAAGTAAATAAAACATACACTAAATAACTTATATTTTAAATTTTATTTTCAAAGAATAGATCTCATACAATGGAAGAAATAAAAATTACCAAACCTGATGATTGGCATGTTCATTTTAGAGACGAAATAATTTTAAAAGCTGTTGTACCTGAAACGTCAAGACATTTTGCAAGGGCAATAGTCATGCCTAATTTAATTCCTCCTATAGTTACTGAAACTCAAGCAATTGAATATAAAAAAAGAATAAAAAAAGCTATTCCAAAAACTGACAAATTTAAACCATTTATGACAATATATTTGACTGAAACCGTTAATAGAAAACAATTAAAGGAAGCATATAATAATGGTACAGTTTTTGCGGCTAAACTTTACCCCGCAGGGGCGACCACTAATTCTGATTCCGGTGTAAAAGACATAAAAAAAATTATGCCAACACTTGAAACAATGGCAGAAATAGGAATGCCACTTTTAATTCACGGAGAGGTTACAGATAAAGCAATTGATATTTTTGATAGAGAGAAAAAGTTTTTAGATACAACATTAGAATTTATTCGCCAGCGATTACCTCAATTGAAAATTACTCTTGAACATATTACTACAAAAGAATCTGTAAGTTACATTAACGAAAGTAACAAAAATCTTGTAGCCTCGATAACTCCCCACCATCTAGCTCTAAATAGAAATGCTCTTTTTGTTGGTGGTATAAAGCCTCATAATTATTGTTTACCTATTTTGAAAAGAGAAATTCACAGGAAAGCTCTTATCAATGTCGCAACAAGTGGAAATCCTAAATTTTTTTTAGGATCGGACACTGCACCTCATTTTAGTCATGACAAGGAAAGCGAATGCGGATGTGCCGGGATATTTAATGCAACGAATTGCCTATCTGTTTTAGCTCAAATTTTTGACAACTATAAATCAATTGATAAGCTTGAAAATTTTGTTAGCATTAATGGATCTACACACTATGGATTAAAGAAGAATAAGCAGAGTATTACACTTATCAAAGAATACAAACCTGTATTATTTAAAAAAGAATTATTAATCAATAGCAATAGTATAAAAGTCTTTGATCCAGGTATAAAATTATTTTGGAAAATTAAGTCCTAATTCTTTTATCTAGCATAATTTTAAGATAATAAATAAATATAAAAAAATTGATTAATAAATTTCTTCAAAAATCAAAATGTATTTTCTTATCAAATTTTTATTATTACAATTCTCTAACTAACTAGATTTAAGACTTAATTTTGAGTTTCTAAGAAACATGAATATAAAGAGTAAATCAGCTTTTATTTGAATTTTTATAGATTTAAAAAAACCTTTTTGTTTTATGTTTTTTTTCAATTCCATAAATGTAAACAAGTATAGAAGAGAAGTTACCCGTTTAATTATATTTTTTCCATCATTAGTATGCGGCAAACCATAAGTCATAATCATGTCTTTTAGAAGCCACTCTATAACGTTTCTTTCGTGTGTAGAGATAATTTTGAACCAATTTTTACTTGATCTTAGTGAAACATCAAATGTATCAATTTTACCAAAAGCAGAATTTCCCAACCAAATTTTGCCAATTATAGAAGTTTGAAACATGGTTTTTTGAATAAAATTAACTCCAATAAATATAGATAATTTTTTTAGTTCACGTTCTGGATTCAAATGTATCATCTCATTAGATAAAGTCATAAATTGAACTTTTCCAAAATATTTATCAAATGGTTTTATACAATTAAAGTATTCTCGGTATATATTTAAAAGAGCTATTAATGCTGCCCGCCCACCATGATTTGAAGAATAAACTCCTGAACCATAGTTTGCTATAGGGTCTCTAGTCATGTGGACTAATTTACAACGTTTGTTTTTTTTTATTAGCTTAACAAATGATCCTTGGTAATACATATACCTATTATCAGGTTTTTTTAGATTAGTGAGCATAAAATGCAGAGGAATTAAAATGGCTACATAAGACCTTTGATTTGGTAAAAATAATTCTTTATATATTTTAGAAAAACTTTCTAAAAACTGTAGTAATTGATATTTTTTAGCTTCATGTTTATTAACTAAATTTCTCATTTTATTATATATCAATTTCTTTGATCTTTCAGAAAAAATTTTTTTTAAACTTTTAACTATAGATAATGAATGAAGATGAGTTTCTCCCACTGTAATGCTTTTTTCAGTTAACATAGGTTTGAAATATTTATCTAAAAATAAGTTTAAAAAATCTAAACTCCAATAATTTGTTGTTTCCCAGTTTTTGATTAATGGATAATCAAATGCGATAGGCATTACTAAAATTTCAGGATGTTGATCTAGTAATCCATGAAGAAAGTATGAACCAGAATTCATATTCTTTGTCATAAATATAAAGGTAACTTCTTTTTTAGATGTTATTTTAAGCATAAAATTTTATTATTAGTAAAGATAGACATTACTAATTCCTATTTTGGTATAACCATAAATCTTCTTGCGAGTCTATTTCTCCCCATTTTCCCTCATAAGGCAATGCATCTATTAATACATTATTGCTTTCTATTACTTTTTGCAATACTTGTGTCATTTGAATCATATCAGATTCATGTTTTTTAAGATTAGACAAAACTTTAATCACTTCAGCCCATCCCTTTGGAGTGAAACGTAGCAAGCCCATATATTGACCTTCAATTTCATCAATTATTTTTGGTTTTTTCCCAATTTCAGCTAACTTATTTTCTGAAGTTAGTCTGAAGGTCTCAGCATCTACAAGAGGATCACTAAATCTTTTTTGCCAGAGTTTTAGCCAGTTAGGATCGTAAGTAACTGCTAGAGATTCATTGCTGTAAATCAGTGAATTTACTGCGTCTATTCCATAAAATATATCAGAATAACTCACAATGCATGGTTCGGAAACAAGCCAATCATCAGCACAAGTAAGTGAAAAAACCATGTTAGTTTCTTTCCATCTTTTATTATGAAATTGAGTTAATTTTCTATCTAGTAACAGGTTTTTTTTATACCCTGTAACAATACCAATTTCTGTAACTCCTGCTGACTTGAGAGTTTCTATCTGAATGTCAAGCAAGGATTTGCCATGCAATTTAACTAAACACTTTAGATTGTTTTCAGTTAAATTTTTCATTCGACTACCCCTGCCAGCGGCAAGAATTATACCTTTCATAGAAATTACTTTCCTTTTAAAATTTTTAATTTTTTACTGTTAAATAGTGATCTAATCTGAGTGATATCTCTAATGGAAAAATTTTTTTCACGCTCAGGGTGCCACATCCAACCTTCCCATGGTAAGTAATTATGACGAATTGCTTCTATTTCTCCATCTTCACTAAATGCTAATACGGTAAAATCTTGAGGACACCTTTCTAATGAGAAAGCATGGTAACTATTAACAACACCAGAGAGTTTCCCAAAAATTTTATGTCTTGTTTTTATATGTTTCTGAACTGGATGAAGACTAACACCTGCCCAATTAGCAATCATTTGCATTCCCCTACATATTCCTAGTAGAGGTAATTTTTTTGAAATAGCGAAATCCATAAGATGTTTTTCAGTTATGTCTCTTTCTTTAAATTCATGTAGATTATTCCCCCCAGAAAGAACTATTGCATCAGGTTTTACAAATTTAAGCCATTTTGAAAAATCTTTAGCATATTTATTTGTATTATCCATATAATTTTCAATTGCATTTGGTACTGGAATCGGAATAAAACCCGCCTGCCACAAAAAAATAATTAATCGTTGATCTAATTCGTCTCGCTTTTCCTGACGTTCAGAAAAAAATGTAATTCTTTGACTAACTGCCACTCTTATCATGAAATTATCTCAACTCTTCTACCTCCACAATCAATGTGAATACGTTCAGCCTTTGACCATGCTTGATAAAAAATTTCTCCAGCACCTATGACTGCTGGCAAGCCCATTTCTCCAGCACGAATAGCCATATGTGAATTAACTCCACCCCAGGCTGTAACAAGACCAGCTATAGGGTAAGAAAATATCCAGTCATATCCAGGATCAGCATTTGGAATAAAAACTATAGAATTTTCTAAATTATCCTTGTTTTCACAACCAGTTGTGAGGGCAGTTACTTGTTTCTGGGTTATAAAATTAGGAGCTGTTTCAGGCCACTCAAATGCCCAAATATCTTCAGGCTTGGCAATAATAGGGTTTAAAGAAAGTTTTTTTGTTTCAGCGTAACGAAGCTTTCCTTGTTCAATAGAATTCATAAGCCTTCTCTTTATATTTCCAGTTGTAAAATATAATTCCTTGAATGTCATAATATCGCAGAATGCAAGTTCTTCTCGGGATATGTCTAATGTACTTCCGTATTCCGAAATTAACGACAAAACATCTGATAAATTATGAGTAAAATAAAATTTGGCAGACTCACGAAGTTCTATACTAGATTTCAAAAAGTCTAAAAAGTTCTCAGGGTTAGTATGTAATTTGTGATCATTAAGTAATTTTCCAATTATTTTCATTTTCTCTGGAGGTAATTGAAACTTTGTTTCTGATGCCACAGAGGCTTCTTTTCTTCCCCAATCAAAATAAGTTTCAGGTTTTTCATCGTATCTCGGTGAAAGTATATTATAAGTTCCTGGTCGCAAATGGCCATATTTTGATAGAAATTTCTCTTTACTCATTTTTCTTCTATCTCTTGCTAATTGCCCAGTAACTGTTGATATCCCAGCAAAAAAAGCATCATATTCTGCATTAGATATGATGTTTTCATTAACCATAGATTTAAGCATTTGCACAGACATAAAGCCAGCACGAGCTAAGCCTGCAAAAGGAAGAGTTCCGTAACGCTTTGCGTCTTCTAGTAACCAAAAAACCTTCTCTACAAGAGAAAGGTCAGAGTCAATAACAATTTTTCGACGATTTTTTAATATACTAATCTTTTCAGCATCTTGACGCCATAAACCTTCTTTAGGATGAAGAATTCTATTAGTGAGTTTTCTTAAGCTAGAAGAAATAAAATTACATTCTTGAACTGTAAATCCTTTTTCTTGAAGTCTTTTTATGCGTTTTGGCAAATCAAACGTATAACATGAGAATACAATTTCAAATTCAATTTTATCATGTAAAGTTGGTTTTTGTAATAAGTGATCAATATAATGATCAACAAGTCTTTCAGCCAATCCATTTTCTAAATCAGCTGGAATAAATGAATTGAATGAAAGTCTTACATCCACATAAGGAAGGCCAAGAAAATCTAAAATTAATGGAAAACTGCGTAGATTTCGATACCCATAATTATGACGTTGATAAGCCCATATGTTATCAGTAATCAATTCTCTATAGAGAGATAGGGCAAGCGGCATTGGACGAACCCCTAAAATTTCAGCAGGATTCCAGTCGGGCATAACACTGTAAACAGTACTTTTCCCCATCAAATATGGATGAGGGGACATAGTCTTTTTAATTTTATCTTCGATTAAAGTTAGACGTTCAAATTGATTTTTAGTAGTTTCTGGTTTTTCTTGTAAAATCAGGGGTCTAACTTGCAATAAGTATAATTTTTCGTATTTAGCTTCTCTTGTAACAGCAAACTCAAAATCAATAGGCTTTTTGCCAAAAAGGTCAAGGAGTTCGTCTAGCAAATGAATTATAGGTTTAATATAACCAGGAGGCGACACTCTGCTTTCTGCAGCTTGTTGCCAAACTCGACCACCCTTACCTCCTGTAACAAAAGAGGTATCGCTGCTTTCCGACCAATTAACTATACGATAAGGAGAACAAGTATTAGGATCATGTGAAAAAACAACACCTGATCTCATAACATTGAACAACATAGGTTGAACAAGCACTTCATCATTAGGATTTTCATCATGATAAGAGCTTATGACTTTATCTATAGCCTTTTCTAAGTCAACATTTTTAACATTTGGGATAGATAGAAACTCACCTGCCTCTGAAGAGGTGACTACATCTTCACTTAAGCTACTTGATCTAATAATCCAAGGACCATTTCCTAATTTTATTTTAATACTATTTTTACATTGGCTTTTATTAATTTTCCAGTCATTAACCTTAAAATAAAACAAAGGTGCAATTTGAGCTGATTTGATTACTTCTTGCAATGAAGCTAGCGTTCTTGCTTTCGTAGTAAAAATTAAAGACATTCTTGCTTACCCCTTTCGTCGGGCTGTCCAGGCACGAGTAATGTAAGTTGCTTCAATCATATCAAGATTAGAAATTTTTTTTTCAACAAAAGATAGAAATTCGTCAAATTTTTGCGGTCCAAGTTGAACTCTTAAATCATTTACTGATCGCCAAGCACCTAAATATCGTTGGGTACTCATCTTTACTACATGTCGCCCTTCAACATAAATAACATCTTCGAAATATTGTGAATTCGACAAATCATCACTTAGAGTTTCAGTTATGCCAGAGCGACCAGAAGATACACGTTTAATCTTAGGTTGTAATTTTTTTAGCTCACCTTCTATCTCTAAAAACAAATTGCTAACTTCTATTAGTCTAGGGTTCCATAATGCAGTAAAACATCCATTAGGCCTAAGAACTCGCCAAAATTCTTTTATTGCAGTTTGAAAATCAGCCCAATGAAAACTAGATGCCATAGTTAACCAATCAGCGGATTTTACTGGTAATGATGTTGACTCAGCACCTCCTGCTACCCAATTAATCTTTTTATCATTACAATCTTCAATACCCTTTAATCTCATTTGTTCATTAGGTTCAACAGCCTTTACAGAATTGACACCAGTTTTATATACCATTCTTGTCCAAATGCCAGTTCCAGCACCCACATCTACAAAGTCGATTTTTGATATTGGTTTTGACAAAAGACCTAGGAGAGATTTTAGTACAGTTGGACTATAATCAGGACGATTCTTAGAGTAATCATTGGCTAAATTGGTAAAATCACCAGCCTTTAGTGTTTTTTTCATTAAGAAGTTCTCCTACGTATTGTTTTAGTTAATTTTTTTGCTAGATGTTTAACTGAAATATTTGGCTGATATTCTAACACTAAATCTGCATTACTTGGCTCATCTATGGTCAAATCTAGCCCTGCTACGTTTTTTAACTGACCTGTATCATATCGATGATAAATCTTTTTGGAATCACGTGTACGAAGAACTGAAAGCGGTACTTTAATATATACTTCATAATATCCAGGTATTGATGACCTATTCCACAAATGTATTTCTTTAAATAAAGAGATGGTAGCTATGACAACATTAATTCCTTGATTAGCTAATATTTTGCATAATTTAGAATATTTCATTGCTATAGCTAATCGGTTTTGACGAGAATAATTTTGTTCATTTATTTCAGATACACCAAAAATTTCTCTAAGTTCATCTCCATCCAGCATTATTACAGTAAAACATTCTTTTCTTAAGTATGTAACTAGTTCTTTGCCTAAAGTAGATTTACCTGCACCAGATAAACCTGTAATCCAAATAACTTGTCCATAACTATTCATATATAAATCTTTAGTTCTTATATAAATTTGAATTTAATTACAAAAATTTATAAATTAAATAAAAGATATTGTTAACAAAAATAGTGATTATTATCCAATCCAAAATTGAACAAGGATAAAATTTAAATTTTTGTTTTTTTACTCTATAAAAATTAAATTACTTTTAAACTTTATTATAATCAATGTTTGACCGATTTTTTAAATTCAGTTTTTGAATAACACCTGCATTTTCTAAAAGTACCCAAATACGATTACTTCCTTCGACACTTTCAACTTTGGCAAAAAAATTTACAAATGGCCCAGTTATCATTTTTATTCGATCCCCCTTTTTCAGATCTATATTTCCAGTTAAGTTTTCATTACCAGCATATCTATATTTTAGTGCTAAAATTAAATCTAAGGGTATTTCTGCAGGTTTGTTGTTGAATGATAATATTTTTGAAACTCCATATGTACTATTTATTAGTTTCCATTTGAGAAAATTTGGATCAAAAAATACAAACATATACCCAGGAAATAGGAATACCTTCTTAGAATAATATTGATTGTTTTTTCTGCTTGTAACAATCATTTCAGGAATAAATGTCTCAAAACCTTGTCTTGTCAGATTTCGGTTAGCCATTTCATAAGCATTTGGTTTAAGTTGGATGATAAACCATTTTTTGTTTTGGATATTATTCATTAATTTTCCCAGTAAAAATATATTGATATGTAATACCTAAATAAAGTTTTTCTTAGGTTTAAAATAAATTCTTATTAATAAATATATTAAAAAAAGTAATATGAATGCCCAAAAACTTAATAATGGAAAATTATTTTCTATGTAATAACCTATTAACATCATTCCTAATCCAGAAGTACTGATAAGTATCAGTATGAATGTTTTTGAAAAACCATAAGTTTCTAATAAATGATGAATATGATCTCTACCAGCCATTATGAATGAGCGATTATCAATTTTTCTTAAGATTATTACACTAAAAAAATCAAATAGAGGAATTGTGACACACCATAGAGAAAAGCTTGGAGAAAAAATTTTTGCATTCTGAGAACCATAAATCACAGCCAACGAAATTGTAAAACCTAGAAACAAACTACCAGCATCTCCTAAAAAAACCTTAAATCTATTATTGTTAATAATGTTAAAAAAAAACACAGGTATCAATCCAGAGAGAATTGTCAACAAGTAAATAAAAAAGGTAGGATCAATTATATGTAAGTCAAAAGAAAACAAACCTATAATAGCTATGATTGTTAACACAATAGCTTGACCATCTAATCCATCAATCATATTAAAAGCATTAGTTAAACAAATAACAGCAATTACTGTTAATGGAAAAGATAACACCCCTAAATTAATAAGATATGATGAAAAGAACAATTGTCCCAAACTTTCTATTTTTATTCCTGATAAGTAAATAGTGGAAGAAACTAGAATTAATTGGATAAATAATTTTGTTTTAGGCCTCAAATTTTTAATGTCATCCCAAATCCCTAAAAATAAAATTAGAGCAGAGGATATTAATATTATACTAATTATTGAATTAAACTCATTGAGGAAAATTTGTGAAGCAAGAACCCCAAAAAAAAGAGAAATGCCTCCAATTAAAGGAACATAACCTTCATGTTTTTTACGAGAACTAGGTACATCAATTAAGTTAAATTGCGTAGCTTTGGGTCTAAGGATAATAAGAAATAAAATTGTTGAAAAAAAACTTATAAAAAAATAGCTTTGCAAAATGATATACTCTAAATAAAATTTTTACTATTCTATTCAACTAAATTGGGGCTGTAAAGAGCTGTTTCTGTCTTTTACTCAACCTAACTTAACATAGATTTATCTACTATGCTCCATGAACACCTTATAACACAAAACATTGTTCGCTCATAACTGAACAATTAAGAACGGATTAAATATTAATTATAAAAACTCAATAAGGAAAGCCTATAAATTGTTATAAAAATTGGTACTTATCAAATTTAATTTGAACTTAAATATCTAATATTAAATGATTAATTGCCCTAGTAGGAATAAAAAAACTGTATTAAAGAAAACTTTTCTGCTTGATAAAAAATAAATTTTAAGATAGTTGTATGCTTATTAGTCATGATTTTTTTTGACTTATATTGTAAAAATTTCACATATGAGCATCGCTATATTGCGAATTGCTATGCGGTAGCCGTAGATGAGTATTTCGATGGCTAGCAGGCGCGAGGAAAAACAGTCAGAAATTCGGCTTAAAGTCATGCGTTTGATATCAGACAATCCTAAAATGTCTACTCGACAAGTTGCAGATCAAGTGTGTATATCGAACGGGTCTGCATATTATGTTTTGACTGCGTTAATAGAAAAAGGTTTTGTAAAACTTGAAAATTTTAAAAATAATCCTCGTAAACGTCGATATGTTTATCTTCTGACTCCTAAAGGCATTCGTGAAAAGTCAATACTAACTCACAGCTTTATTGAACGAAAACGCCAAGAATATAAAGACCTAAAAGCTGAAATTGAAGAGTTGGAAGAAGAGGCGGGTCTAGCTACAAAAACTTTACCAGTAATAAATATTGAAAAATAAGCATAAATGAATGAACAAATTAGCTCACGCATTAATTGACAAGTTATATTGTATTTAGAATCAAATCCATTTTTATTAGCTTAAAATTTTTATATAAAAGCTATTGTATTATAATCTCAGAGCTTAAACGAAGTTTCAAATCGAGGAAAAATTTCTTAAAATGGCATCTTTATGTGAATCTTTAAATAAAGAAGACACTATCGCAATTGTTGGGCTCGGTTACGTAGGCCTTCGACTTGCCGTTGAATTTGGCAAAAAAAGACTTACATACGGTCTTGACCTTTCGATTGATAAGGTTAAAGCTTTCCATCACCATACAGACCTCACAGGTGAAGTAAGTACACAAGACCTGAAAAAAGCTACCCATCTACAATATCACAATGATGCAACCATATTAGAAAAGGCAGACATTGTCATAGTCGCTGTACCAACACCAGTTGATACTGCACAACAACCAGACTTTAGACCATTGATTAATAGTAGTGAAACCGTTGGGAAGCATCTTAAGCGCGGAGCTATAGTAATATATGAATCTACAGTCTATCCTGGAGCAACAGAAGAAGTCTGCATTCCAATTCTTGAAAAATACTCACATTTAAAGTGGAAGAAGGACTTCTTCGTAGGGTATAGCCCTGAACGAATTAATCCAGGGGATAAAGAACATACTGTTACCAAGATTGTCAAGATCGTAGCTGGTGATACTCCCGCTACACTTGATAAGGTGGCAGAGGTTTACGCAAACATAATTACGGCAGGAGTTTACAAAGCCAGTAGCATTCAAGTAGCTGAAGCTGCAAAGGTAATTGAAAACATTCAACGAGACCTGAATATAGCACTTATGAACGAATTGGCCGTTATTTTCGAACTTGTTGGTATAGATACACTAGAAGTGCTAGAGGCAGCTGGCACTAAATGGAACTTTTTACCATTTCGTCCTGGGTTAGTAGGCGGACATTGCATTGGCGTGGACCCCTATTACTTAAGCCATAAAGCTGAAATGTTGGGTTACCACCCAGAACTTATTCTGGCAGGTCGTCGTATCAATAACGGTATATCAAATTACATAGCACAACAAACTATCAAAAAAATGATTAGTAATGGAACAAATATTCTTGGTGCTGTTGTAATTGTCTTAGGTTTTACTTTCAAAGAAAATTGCTCTGACCTTCGCAATACTAAAGTTGCTGACTTAGTCAAAGACTTGCAGGATTTTGGTTGTAAAGTTATAGTACACGACAATATAGCCGACCCGAAACAGGCGGAACACGAATATGGCATAAAACTTACTGATTGGGACGACTTACCTCAGAATGTAGATGCAATTGTGGGGGCTGTAGCACATTCCTCTTATATTCAACAACCTGTATCTAATCTTTTGAGACCACTAAAATCAGGAGGAGTGTTTGTAGACATTAAAGCTGCCTATTCAACAGAAGATGTTAAAGCTACAGGTGCAACTCTTTGGCGCCTGTGATAATTAAACCATGAAGATTGTTTATCTAGTAACTGGTTCTGCCGGCTTTATTGGGTCTGAACTAACATTGCGTTTACTTGAACGTGGCGACACTGTAATTGGTATAGATAATCACAATGATTATTATGACCCAAAAATCAAAAAAGCACGTCTGGATCGGTATGCTAATCACCAAAACTATACCCATCTGCGAATTGACCTTGCTAACAAAAAGGCAATAGAAAACATATTCGCAACTTATAAGCCAAAACGCGTAGTGAATCTAGCTGCTCAAGCTGGTGTGCGCTACTCCATTAAAAATCCAATGACGTATATAAACAGTAACATAGTTGGGTTTACACATATTTTGGAAGGGTGCCGTAACAATGGAGTTGAACATTTGGTTTATGCCAGCAGCTCCAGTGTTTATGGTGCAAATACTTCAATTCCATTTTCAACAAAACAAAATGTTGATCACCCTTTAAGTTTATACGCCGCTAGTAAAAAAACTAATGAATTGATTGCACATACCTACAGCCATCTTTATGGTATCCCTACAACAGGCTTGCGCTTTTTTACTGTGTACGGTCCATGGGGACGACCTGATATGGCGCTGTTCAAGTTTACTGAAGCTATCATTGCGGGAGAACCAATTCAGGTATTCAACTATGGAAATCATCAACGAGACTTCACATATATTGATGATATTGTAAAAGGTGTACTTTTAACGCTAGATCGCCCTGCCTCAGCAAATATAAATTGGAACGGTAATTTTCCTGATCCAAGCACGAGCTTAGCTCCTTGGAGAATTTACAACATTGGTAATAATCAACCTGTACAACTATTAAATTACATCAATGCAATTGAAAAGGCCTTGGATAAAAAAGCCAAAAAAGTACTATTACCTATGCAACTAGGAGATGTGCCTGATACTCACGCAAACGTCGAAGATTTAATTGAAGAATTTGATTATCAACCAACCACTAACATTCAAGATGGGATCCAAAATTTTGTAGACTGGTATCGTGATTACTATGGGGTTTGATATAATAATTATGAACACTAAAATGAAATTTAAAACTTTAATATATTAGTAAAGGTCAACTAATGAAAGCTGTAATTCTTGCAGGTGGACTAGGAACTAGAATTTCTGAAGAAACACACCTAAGACCTAAGCCTATGATTGAGATTGGTGGTAAACCTATTCTTTGGCATATAATGAAAATATATTCTGCACACGGTATTAATGAATTTGTAGTCTGTTGCGGATATAAGGGGTACTTAATCAAAGAATACTTTGCAAATTACTTTTTGCACATGTCAGACGTTACCTTCAACATGGCTAATAATAGCATGGTGGTTCATGAGCAAAAAGTAGAACCATGGCAAATAACACTTGTTGATACTGGTGAAACAACTATGACAGGCGGTAGACTTAAGCGTGTATCTAGGTATATTGAAAATGATGAAACTTTCTGCTTCACATACGGAGATGGTGTCAGCAATGTAAATATAACTGAAAGCATCGCCTTCCACAAACAACATGGGAAGCTTGCTACAATTACTTCTGTTCAACCACCAGGACGTTATGGTTCTATAAGGTGCAATAGCAATCAAGAAATAAGTGAATTTGTTGAAAAGCCAAGTGGAGATGGTGGATTAATAAATGGTGGTTTTTTTGTATTGTCACCAGCCGTACTCGAAAAAATCACATGCGATCAAACTAGCTGGGAGGACGAACCTCTTACAAATCTTGCTAGTGCTGGTGAAGCAATGGCCTATATACATAAAGGTTTTTGGCAACCAATGGACACGATGCGAGATAAAATTCAGCTTGAAAATTTATGGAATAATGGCAATGCTCCCTGGAAAGTTTGGGAATGAAGACAAAACAATTGAATCGTAATTTCTGGAAAGGCAAACGTGTATTAGTTACAGGTCACACAGGCTTTAAAGGTGGATGGCTCACCCTTTGGTTGTACCGGTTAGGCGCTAAGGTATCAGGAATTGGTATGAAACCAGATACTGAACCCAGTTTATTTGAACTAGCTAAAATTGAACAACTTTGCGATAGTCACTTTTGTGACATTCGCAATCAAGAAGCTCTTTGTGCGATTATAAGAAATGTACAACCAGAAGTGGTTTTCCATTTAGCTGCACAACCTTTAGTTCGTTATAGCTACAAAGAGCCAGTTGAAACTTTTAGTACGAACGTTATGGGCACCGCTTATCTACTTGAGGCGTTGCGTGATTTAGAATCTATAAAATCCGTCGTAATTGTAACAACTGATAAGGTCTATCGCAATAATGAATGGCAATGGCCTTACCGTGAAAACGATGCACTTGGTGGACACGACCCTTATAGTGCGAGTAAAGCAGCCAGTGAATTTATAATTTCGAGCTATAGAGATTCTTTCTTAGCTAAACAGGGTGTTGCTGTGGCAAGTGCGCGTGCTGGGAATGTAATTGGTGGCGGTGATTGGTCAGCGGACCGGCTAATCCCTGACGCTATTCGTGCCTGGCAAAAAGGAAGATCTATTGAAGTTCGGTACCCCAATGCAGTTCGACCATGGCAACATGTGCTTGAGCCTCTTTTTGGTTACATGATATTAGCAGAGCAAATTTCTACAAAAATTAGTTTAGCTGATTCTTACAACTTTGGTCCCATAACTCAGAAACCAGTGACTGTCAGTTGCTTGATAGATTTGGCTAGGAAGAACTATGGTAATGGCAAAGTGACTCATAGCAAAGAGATTAGAGGTCTAAATGAAGCTGAATTGCTTGAACTAGACATTGCTAAAGCCAGGAAAGTACTTGGATATAATCCACGTTTGAAATTAGCTGATGAAATTAAACTAACTATGAATTGGTATCGCTCCCAACACAAAGGCTTCAATTCTCGAGAACTATGCAACAATGACATTGACACATATGAGGCTTTACAATGAATCGGCTAACAGTTACAGATTTGCCACTTTCTGGGCTCAAGTTGATTAAGCGTCAGCAGTTTGCTGATGCGCGTGGCTTCCTCTCTCGATTGTTCTGTTCAGATGAGCTGGCTGCTAGTGGGTGGCAAAAACCTATTTCTCAGATCAACCATTCACTAACATCCCAGTGTGGGACAATCCGAGGTTTACATTATCAAAATCCTCCACACACAGAAATGAAGCTAGTGACATGTATTCGAGGTAAAGTATGGGATGTAGCAGTTGATCTACGAAGTAATTCCAAAAGTTTTTTAAAATGGCATGCAGAAATTTTGTCCGCTGAAAACGGTTATGCGATGTTAATACCTGAGGGCTTTGCACATGGATTTCAGTCACTAGATAATGACGTAGAGTTAATATATTTGCATTCCGAGATTTATGCTCCAAAGTCAGAATCGGCATTGCGTTTTGATGATCAAGTTTTAAATATTAAGTGGCCATTGACTGTAACTGATATATCAGAGCGCGATCAAACTCACTCATTAATTACATCTAAATTTAATGGAATCCAATTTAAATGAAATGTCGCCACTGTGGAAAAATTGTTGAAAATAAATTTCTTGATCTTGGATTTGCACCTATTTCTAATTCATATCTCACTGAAGATGCATTAACACGCCCAGAGAAGTATTATCCCCTCAAAACAAGAGTCTGTAACCACTGCTGGCTTGTGCAAACAGAGGACCACGCCCAAGCAGATGAACTCTTTAATGCTGATTATGCATATTTCTCCAGCACTTCAATTAGTTGGTTGGCGCACGCAAAGCATTATGTCCAAACGATTATCACCAAACTTGGCCTTACAAAAGAAAGTCATGTGATTGAAGTCGCTTCTAATGATGGCTATTTGTTGAAAAACTTCATGGATGCTGGAATTCCTTGTCTTGGTATTGAACCGACAGCTAGCACTGCATCTGTTGCGCAACAAATAGGCATACCAGTCTTGCAGGATTTTTTTGATGAAGCCTTGGGTAAGCGTCTTGCTGCTGAGGGCAAGCAAGCAGATCTAATTGCTGGGAACAACGTATATGCACATGTGCCTGACATAAATGACTTTACCAGAGGACTTAAAGCCGCACTCAAACCTGGTGGAACAATCACACTTGAATTCCCTCACCTTATGCAACTTCTGAAACACACACAATTTGATACCGTGTACCACGAACATTTTTCTTATCTTTCACTTTATACTGTGAGCCGTATATTTGAGGGAGCTGGCCTACGCATTTTGAATGCAGAGCAAATATCAACTCATGGTGGAAGTTTACGTGTATTTGGCTGTCATGAAAATGATGTACGCAAAACTTCGTCTGTCGTTGAGGCATTATATGCCAAAGAAATAAAGTGGGGTCTTCAAAACTTAGATACTTATAAAAGGTTTCAAATTAAAGCTAATCGCTTAAAGGATGATCTTCTTAATTTTTTGATTAAAAAAAAACGTGCTGGAAAGAAAGTTGCTGCTTATGGCGCAGCGGCAAAAGGTAACACTTTACTTAATTATGCAGGGGTTAAATCAGACTTATTACCTTTTGTCTGTGATGCATCTTTGGCTAAACAGGGAAAGTTTATGCCAGGTAGTCACATACCCATCTTGCCACCATCAGTTCTTGTTGAATTTAATCCTGACTTTGTAATAATTCTACCATGGAATATTGCTGAAGAAGTAACTAACCAGGTAAAAACTTTAGTTACAAAAAGCACGAAATTTGTAACAGCAGTGCCAAGATTACTAATTACGTAAAGATTAGCATAACGTATGCAAGTTTTAATTAGAAACTTTGGAAAACAACATTTCATGAGTGGGAAAACCGTTTATTAAATTGTTCAGAAATTGAGACTAGGATAAACAAAGTGGCAAAAATTCATTATACTAAGCCATCTATAACTGATCTCGAAATTAGTTATGCAACCGATGCAGCTACCAATGGGTGGGGTGAACGTTGCTATGAATATATTACTAACTTTGAAAATAAATTCTGTGAACATCTAAACGCAAAATATGCAATCGCCACCTCAAGCTGCACCGGAGCTATGCATATGGGGCTTGCAGCTCTTGGCATTAGTGCTGGAGACGAAATCATTATAGGTGATACCAATTGGATAGCTTCTGCAGCCGCAGCTGTTCATCTTGGTGCGAAGCCCGTATTTGTGGATGTATTGGAAGATACTTGGTGTATTAATCCTGCTAAAATAGAAACTGCTATTACAAAGGATACCAAAGCGATAATAGCAGTACATTTATATGGCAATCTCTGCGACATGAAAGCATTACTTGAGATTGGCCAGAGGTATGGTATTCCAGTTATTGAAGATGCTGCAGAGGCAATAGGTTCTGAGTGGTATGGCAAACGTGCCGGTTCGATGGGGACTTTTGGTACTTTCTCTTTTCATGGCACTAAGACTTTGACGACAGGCGAGGGAGGAATGTTCGTAACACAAGATGAAATGCTTTACGAAAAAGTATTAAGCCTCAGCAACCATGGTCGTGCACGTAATCAAAAAAAACAATTTTGGGCGGATATGGCTGGATTTAAATACAAAATTTCCAATATTCAAGCTGCTATAGGGTGTGCACAAATAGAACGTATTGATGAACTAATTACAAGAAAAAGGGAAGTTTTTAACTGCTATGCTGAACATTTCTGCGATTTGCCAATTAAAATGAACCCAGAACCACCAAACACTGTGAATGGTTATTGGATGCCTACCATAGTTGTCGACGAAAACATACCTTTTGACCGTGAGATGTTGCTAACTGCATTCAAGGAAAATAACATTGATGGTCGCGTATTTTTTTGGCCACTTTCTATGTTGCCGATGTTTGAAAAAAAACTAGAAAATGTAACAAGCTATAAGCTTTATAAGCGGGCTGTTAATCTGCCAAGTTACTTCGATTTGAAAGAAGAAGAAATCGAAAAAGTTGCTAATGTTGTCAGGTCAACATTACATCCTACGGCTGGTGCTATATGAAGTTGTTACTTAATAAAAAAATATCAAATAAAGAATACTAAATTTGAGATTAACAAGCAGATTGACTCTAAATTTTCAGTAATCTCAATGCTTCGGGTTTATTGGAAAAGAGACCATAGATACCTTGAATAATTAGAAACAATAATAGTTTTATTTTTTGGCAATAGAATATTGAATCTTCTTAGTAAAAATATATCTGCAAACCTTTTGTCTAATGCATGGTTAACTATACTCATGCTGATACTAACGCCTCTTTATATTTTTCTTTTAGGTGTGGAGAGCTATGGACTGATTGGATTCTACCTATCTTGGGTTGCAATTTTAGGAATACTTGACGTATCTGTATCAGTAACAGCAGTGCAAGAGATTGCCTGGCGTTCTGCTAGACCTGAAATGAAAAAAACTATTCCAGTTTTGTTAAAAAGCTTAGAAGTAGCTTACTGGGTAATTATTTTATTCTCAGGGCTTGTAATTTTAATAGGAGCTTGGTTTTTTGGGGCTGGATGGTTTGAGGCAAAAAGTCTTTCACCAGAGGTAATTCGTGGTGCATTAATGCTGATGGCCATCTCTTTGGTAGTCCAAGTTCCCTCAGGACTCTATATTGGTGGCCTTATGGGACTCCAGCGACAAGTGGAGTGTTCTACTTTACTTGTAATTTTTGGAACACTAAGAGGCCTGGGGTCTGTTCTGGTTTTGTGGTTCATTAGTAATGATCTTTACACATTTTTTTTATGGCAGATAATTACAACCTTTCTTCAGACAGCAGTTATGCGTTGGTCATTATGGAAAAAGATCGATACTAGTGAGCAATTAGCGAAGTTTTCAGCGAAGATGTTACTTACAGTAAAAGAATATGTAGGAGCCGTAATGGTGATTGGAGTCCTTGGGATGATTTTATCACAAGTTGACAAAATGATACTTAGTAGAATGATTTCTTTGCAAGATTTTGGTTTTTATATGTTGGCATGGGCAGTAGTGTCTGGTTTTTCACGTATAGCTACCCCTTTAATAAATGCGTTTAGTCCACTATTTACGGAATTGGTTGCTAAAGGTGATGAAGATGCTTTGGCAAAACAGGTTTGTGTTGCTTCGCAGTTGATGAGTGTATTAATTATTCCACCAGCTGCCTTACTTATATTTCTTTCAAAACCAGTCTTACTTATTTGGATTGGAAATGAAATTACAGCCGAAGGCACAGCATCGATTTTGATGATTATGGTATTTGGTGCGATGTTTTCAAGTTGCTCATTTCCATCAGTTAGTGTTTTGTATAGTAGGAAGAAGTTAATGCCAGTTTTAACTATAAACTTAATCTGTGTAATTGGTTTTATACCGCTGTTGATATTATCCGTTTACTATTTTAACACCATTGGTGCAGCTTGTGTGTTTAGCGTTTACGGTATCGTTCTGTATGTAGGATACCAGATAACTGGGCTTCGAGGCCTTCCTAATACAACAATTATTTCCTCAATATTAAAAAATTTTCTTATTCCTCTTTTAGTAGCGTTTTTTATCGCAGGAGTTTCGGCATACTGGTTATCTGATATTAAAGGCAATTTGATATTTATTTCCATCTTTTTATCATCATTGGTTATCGGATGGATAGCTGCTTTATTTTCTTGTAAGGATCTTCGTAAAATAGTAATGGAAAAATTGATATGGAAAATGAAAACTTACCTTTAGTCAGTATTGGTTTGCCAGTTTTTAATGGAGAGAAAAGCCTTTCTAAAACTCTAAATGCATTACTTAAACAAGACTATATTAACTTAGAAATTATTATTTCAGACAATGGCTCTACTGATAACACATCAGAAATTTGCAAAGAATTTCTTAAAAAAGACCCAAGGATAAAATATTATCGTATACCAAAGAACCATGGATCAAATTGGAATTTTAATCGAGTTTTTGAATTATCTTCCGGTGAGTATTTTATGTGGGCTCATCACAATAGCTTGCACAAATTTTCATTTGTGCGTGTTTGTGTAGAAAAGCTAGAGCAATTTCCAGAAGCTATACTATGTCATACACATACAGAAATGTTCATTGAAAATCATAAAGAAACTCTATGTATCTCAAATCTTGATAGTTTTGATGGCGCAAAAGGCTTGGTGGAAAGATATCGAGAAACTCTCAAGAATTTTCCAGCAGTAGCAATTTATGGAGTTTATCGTGCATCAGCAATGAAAAAGACAAGTATGCTTGCAATAAAAATTGCATCTGACCTTGCATTCATTCAAGAGTTATCAATCTACGGGAGTTTTATTCAAGTGCCTGAAAAACTCTTTGGCTATATTGGTCGTGAAAAATGGAACACTGTACATGACGATTACAAAAACTTTTCAGGTAAGGACAGGAAGCCTTGGTGGTATCTTCCATTCGTAGTATTATTCTGCGATCATTGGAGCAGAGTAGCACGTGCTGAGTTACAATTAAGTTCAAAGTTTCGTTTGTGGTTAATATTAATTGACCATGAAATTAGACAAATTATCCTAAAAGTACTAATCAAAAGTTGTCGTAAGATTTGTCCAGCAGTTATGAAAGAAAGGCTTGCATGTGCGATTTATGCTCGTTGGATGCAAGGTCCTAATTTGGAAATTGGTTGTGAAGATTTGTTTTTGGACAGAGTAATCAAGCCAAAGATAGGTTGGTGGAGATAGTGCAGTGTGTAATGGTCAATTAACTAATTTTAAAATTAATAAATTTCATACTTTAAGTTAATGACTTTGTTTGCCAAATGATTTTCTCTAAAATAGAATATTTGCTTTGAAAAGCAATTAAAAAAAACTGGTAAAAAAATTATGATAAAAAATGAAATTTCATCGAATCGTAAAATTAATATAGCAATCGTAGGTTGTGGAAGGATTTCAAAAAAACACTTTGAATCAATCGAAAGCCATACTGATCAACTCAAGCTGGTTTCAGTCTGTGATATAAATGAGAATATTCTGTCTGAAAATAAAAAAAAATATAATCTGCCCACATATCTTAATCTGGAAGATATGTTAAATAATGAAAGCTTGGATTTAGTTGTTTTATGTACACCAAGTGGTTTGCACGCTCAACAAACAGAAATTATCGCCAAACACGGTGTTAATGTGATTACTGAAAAACCTATGGCCACCCGTTGGCATGATGGTTTACGTATGGTCAAAGCATGCGATGATGCGGGCGTATGGTTATTTGTAGTCAAACAAAATCGACATAATTTCACTCTTCAAATACTTAAAAATGCAATTGAAAAAGGGCGTTTTGGTAAAATTTATATGGTAAACGTCAATGTCTTTTGGACCCGCCCACAAGAATATTATGATAGCGCTAAATGGCGTGGAACATGGGAGTTTGATGGTGGTGCACTTATGAATCAAGCGAGTCACTATGTTGATTTACTCGACTGGTTGGTTGGGCCAATTGAAAGTTTACAAGCATATACAGCAACCTTAGCAAGAAATATTGAGGTTGAAGACTCGGGAGTGGTAAGCTTAAGGTGGAGATCTGGCGCTTTAGGTTCTCTAAATGTATCTATGCTCACATACCCAAAAAATTTAGAGGGTTCAATCACAATTTTGGGTGAAAAAGGTACTGTTCAAATCGGTGGGTTGGCTGTCAACGAAATAAAACATTGGGAATTCTTGGAATCAGAGCCAGAGGATAACGATGTACAAAATGCTAATTATGAAACTAAATCAGTATATGGCTTTGGTCACCCTTTATACTATGAAAACGTAATTGATGTTATGAGGGGTAACAAAGAACCTGAAACTGATGGGCGGGAAGGTTTGCGTTCACTTGAAATATTGATCGCTGCCTATATTTCTTCTAGAGATGGGAAACGGGTTTCATTGCCCTTGAATTATTAAAATGAAAAATAATATCCATCCAACAGCTATTATTGATGATGGCGCTGAAATAGGCGAAGGTACATACATATGGCATTGGGTACATGTCTGTGGGGGGTGCAATTATTGGTAATGGGGTTTCAATTGGACAAAACGTATTTGTAGGCAACAACGTCAAGATTGGAGACAAGTGTAAGATACAGAATAATGTATCGGTTTATGACAATGTTTATCTTGAAGAAGGGGTGTTCTGTGGACCAAGTATGGTTTTTACAAATATACGTAATCCTCGTTCACTGATTAACCGAAAAAATGAATACAAAGATACTTTAGTTAAAAAAGGTGCAACCTTGGGCGCTAATTGTACAGTTTTATGCGGTTTAACTATTGGAGAATTTGCATTTGTTGGTGCGGGAGCTCTAATTAATAAAAATGTGCCTGCATATGCTCTAATGGTTGGTGTTCCTGCTAAACAAATTGGATGGATGAGTGAATTTGGTGAAAAACTTGATTTACCCCTAAGTGGTTCAGCAAAAACAATATGCAAAAACACAGGTGATGTGTATTGTTTAGAGTTAAATTTAGTCTCAAAGTTACGTTCTTCCTCCACATCGTAAAAGTGAAATTTAAAGATGTTTTAAACCAAATTAGTATTTTAGACTTCATTATAAGCTTAATAACATATAAAATATATGGGTGTGCTAGATAACTATTTGAGATATACCCACAAAGGTCAAATAGTTCATTGTATATAGGTGAATAAGTAGCTTAGTTTTTAATTTAAATTAACAAAGGTAAACGTATGAATACTCTGTTAGATAAAAAAGTTCTAGTTACTGGTGGATCTGGGTTTATTGGAAGTTTTGTTGTGTCTGAATTATTAAAGGAAAATGTTGCAGAAGTGATAATTTTTGATAATTTTTCTCGTGGAAATATCGAATACATTGAAACACAAATTAAAGATCCAAGATGCTCATTAGTGAAAGGTGACTTACGAGAAATTGATGTTTTAAATTCAGCTATTAGCAAATGTGATTATGTGATTCATTTAGCCGCTATGTGGCTACTGCATTGCAAAGATTTTCCTAGAACTGCATTTGATGTCAATATTCAGGGGACATTTAATGTACTAGAATCGTGTGTAAAAAATAATATTGAACGCTTGGTATATTCCTCATCAGCGTCAGTTTACGGTGATGCAATCAATGTGCCTATGACTGAAGATCATCCTTTTAATAATCGAAATTTTTATGGAGCCTCTAAAATTGCATGTGAAGCAATGTGTCGTGCATTTTTCGATCGTTATGGATTAAATTATGTCGGTTTGCGTTATATGAACGTTTATGGCCCGCATCAAGATCAAACGGCCGCGTATACTGGAGTGGTACCAATTATGCTAAATAAAATTGATGAAAATGATCCCCCTACTATAAATGGTGATGGAACTCAAGCTTATGATTTTATTTATGTTGAAGATGTCGCGCGCGCAAATGTGCTTGCGTTAAAGGCTATATCTACTGATGAGTTCTATAATGTTGGTTCCGGTGTTCAAACTACGATCTCAGATTTATGCGAATTAATTCTCAAGCTCAAAAAATCGAACTTGAAGGTTAAGTACCTCCCTTACAGTGAAGATGATGCACGAAGATTGGTTCAAAATCGTATAGGCTGTCCTAAAAAAGCTTCTTTAGATCTTGGTTTTGACTATACTTATTCATTAGAAGATGGTCTTAAACGCTTAATTGATTGGCGTAATAACAGTAAGGTTTAATATATATAATGAAAATTAATGTTCCTATTGCTAAAACAAGCCTGCTTTCTTCTGAAATTCAAAGCGTTCTTGAACCACTTAAAAGTGGATGGTTAGTCCAAGGTTCCAAAGTTGCCGAATTTGAAAAAAAATGGTCTAACTTTACAGGTGCTCAAAATTCTATCGCTGTAACCTCTTGTACTTCAGCTTTGCATTTATCTCTTGCTGCCTTAGGTTTTGGTCCAGGCGATGAGGCGGTTGTGCCAGCTTTTACCTGGATCTCAACCGCAAATGTTGTAGAACATCTAGGTGGTAAAGTTATTTTTTGCGATATAGATCCAATTAGTTTTAATATTGATGTAAATCAAATAGAGAGTAAAATTTCGTCAAAAACAAAAGCTATTATTCCAGTCCATTTATTTGGTTTGTCCGCAGATATGAATCCTATCAATGAAATTGCTAAGAAGCATAATTTATGGGTGATTGAAGATGCAGCATGTGGCTTTGGGGCTCAATATTATGGTAAGCACGTTGGCACATTAGGACATACAGGATGCTTTAGCTTTCATCCACGAAAAGCTATTACAACAGGTGAAGGTGGCATGATTACAACCTCAAACTCGGAATTAGCTGAAAGAATTAAGTGTTTAAGGGACCATGGGGCTGCCATGTCTGACTTACAGCGTCATTTAGGCGCTAAGCCCTATCTACTCGCCGATCACCCGGAAGCAGGTTATAATCAAAGAATGACTGATATCCAAGGTGCTTTGGGTTCCGCACAAATGGATAGGGCTCATGATATAGTAAAAGAACGCCAAAAATTAGCGCAAGTTTATAATGATGCCTTTATAAATTTGGACTGGTTGAGAACACCGGTTTGCTCAGAAGGTTTTGTACATGGATATCAAAGTTATCCGTGCATATTTAAGCCTAAGCTAGCTAATTTATCTGGAGTGAGTCATGTAAACGAAGCTAGAAACAGATGGATGGAAATACTACAACAAGAAGGCATTTCAACTCGCCCTGCCACACATGCTATTCATATGTTGTCGTTTTATCGAAATAAGTATGGATTTTCACATACTGATTTTCCTAATGCATGTATAGCTAACGATTGTAGTATTAGTTTACCTTTGTTTCACGGAATGACTGAAGTAGAGCAAGAGTATGTAATAGACAAAGTGATTAGTTCTCTAAAGAAATAATTTTTATTTTCAAATCAAAATATTATAGTAAACAAATATTACTATTTTGTACCTTAAAAAATTAATTTTATATTATATTTCGTAGTAATGAGGCAATATCATGGAAATACGAGCAAAATTAAAATCTTTTTTTGTAGAAGATATTTCTCAAGAACGTGGTGTATTTATTGTTTCAGATATGTCTAAACAAGAGTGTCAGTCGCAAACTAAGGATGTCTTTAGTGACAAATGGAAAAAATACAGTAAAGAAGAAAAACAAAATCAAGAGCGACTCTTCGAATTTCAAAAACGATGGTATCTTGAATTGTATAACTTTACAAATGAAGAAAACCTTAAAAGATATTTAGAAAAACAGAGCGTTGTCATAGATGCAGGTTGTGGCCTTGGTTACAAAGCTAAATGGTTTGCAGATCTAAGTCCAGAAACTCTAGTGATTGGAATGGATTATTCTGACGCTGCCTTTATTGCAGCTGAAAAATACAAAGATATAAATAATCTTGTTTTTGTTTATGGCGACATTGCTAATACTAAAATAAAAGATAATGTTATATCTTATATCAGTTGCGACCAAGTTATTCATCATACTGATGATCCACAAGCTACTATGGTTGAATTTGCAAGAATACTTAAACCAGGTAGTGAGTTAGCAGTTTATGTATACGCTAAAAAGGCTCTGCCAAGAGAGTTATTAGACGAACACTTTCGAAGAATTTCCAAACTTACATCAAAAGAAGAAATGTGGGCAATGAGCAAACAGCTTACAGAGTTGGGAAAAAGATTAAGTGAGTTAAACGTTTCTTTAGATGTTCCTAGTGTTCCTTTGCTTGGCATTTCTGGAGGAAAGATGGACATCCAGCGTTTTATTTATTGGAACTTTTTAAAATGTTTTTGGAATGAAGAACTTGGAGTTGAAACATCTATTACAACAAATTTTGATTGGTTTGCACCTGCTAACGCTCAGCGTTACACAAAAGAAGAGTTTATGGAAATGGTAATAAATGGAGGGTTTGTAGGAAGAAACTTCCACTCAGAAGAAGCCTGCCATAGCGGTAGATTCACTAAAAAGCTGGTCTAAAATGTGCGGAATAACTGGACTCATTAATCTCAAAAACGAAGCTATTTCCCCTGTGGTTCTAAAAAAAATGTCAGACTCTATTGCTCATAGAGGACCGGATGGTGAGGGGCATTGGATCGAAGGTAATGTTGGCATTGGTCATCGCCGTTTAGCAATAATTGATTTAACACCTGCTGGCCATCAGCCAATGGTAGATACCAAAAACCGATACGTGCTTAGCTACAATGGTGAGGTCTATAATTTTAGGGAATTACGCAGTGAACTTGAAGCTAAAGGATATTATTTCCGATCTAAAACAGACAGCGAAGTTGTTTTGAATGCATTGGTGGAATGGGGAAGTAAAGCGTTTAATAAGTTTAATGGTATGTTCGCCTTAGCATTGTGGGATCGTGTAGAACGCAAACTGCTTCTTGCGCGTGATCGTTGTGGCATAAAACCACTTTATATAGGCTGGCAAGGTAACAACTTTGCATTTGGATCTGAACAAAAGGCTATACTAGCCATTCCAGGTTTCCAACGCCAAATCAATAAAGAAACTCTATTAGAATACTTTACTTTCCAAAATATCTTTACTCACCAAACATTATTAAATGATATTCAAATTCTACAACCTGGATACTACGCCATACTTAATCTCAATCACCCTAATCCACAACTTCATTATACACAATATTGGGATTATAATTTTAGCAACCCTAATAAGCGTATTCACCCAAAAGAGTACCATGAAGAACTTGATCGTCTATTTACGCAAGCTGTCAATCGACAGTTAGTAACAGATGTTGAACTTGGCAGTTACTTAAGTGGTGGTATGGACTCTGGATCTATATCTGCTATTGCTTCTAAATCATTCCCTTATCTTAAAACTTTTACATGTGGTTTCGATCTTAGTTCTGCATCTGGAATGGAGTTAGCTTTTGATGAACGTGCTAAAGCTGAGGCTATGTCTTATCACTTTCAAACCGAGCACTACGAAATGGTTCTAAAGGCTGGTGATATGGAGAGGGTATTACCTAAGCTAACTTGGCACTTGGAAGAGCCTCGTGTGGGGCAAAGCTACCCTAATTACTATGCTGCAAAACTAGCAAGCAAATTCGTTAAAGTTGTTCTAAGTGGTTCTGGTGGTGATGAACTTTTTGGAGGTTATCCTTGGCGTTATTACCGAGCAGCAGTCAATGACGACTTCAGGGATTATATCAACAAGTACTACAAGTATTGGCAACGTTTAGTAAGTAATCGAGATTTAAAGCAAATGCTTTCTCCAATCTGGAAAGATGTAAAACATATCTCAACATTAGAGATATTTCGTAATGTCTTTCAGAACCAATCTGACAACTTTAAAAAACCTGAAGACTATATTAACAATTCCCTCTATTTCGAGGCCAAGACCTTTTTACATGGTTTACTTGTAGTTGAAGATAAACTTAGTATGGCTCATAGTCTTGAAAGTCGTGTTCCATTTCTAGATAATGACTTGGTAGATTTTGCTATGAGCTGTCCAGTGGACCTCAAACTGAACAATCTAGCTGACGTGGTGCGTATCAACGAGAATGAGCCTGGTAATAAACAAAACAAGTTTTTTCAAAAAAGCCACGATGGAAAACAGATTCTACGTAATGTAATGAAACGCTATATTCCAATTTATGTCACGCAAGCAGAAAAACAAGGTTTTTCTGCTCCCGACGCTAGCTGGTTTAAGGGAGATAGTATTGAGTTTGTCAAACGTACATTGTTACATAGTGATGCCTGCATCTATGAGTTTATGAATCAATCAAAAGTTGAGGAGATGGTTGGAGAACATATTAATGGAACAAAGAACAAAAGGTTACTGATCTGGTCACTTTTGAATTTTGAAGAATATCTCAAGGAGACTATTAATGGTTAGACTTTTGCTGTCAAAACTAAAAGAATTTTGGCTTCATCGTCATGCTGAGGTTGAAGCGGAGTTTAAACGAAGTCTACCTTTTGCTGACTATATAGTAGATCGCTGGGAGAAAGCCAAGATTTTAGGATTTGGAAAAGGAGCATCTGTATATGACAGTGTCTTAGTAATTGGTGATGTTAAAGTTGGAAAAAATACTTGGATTGGTCCATTTGTTGTATTAGATGGTTCTGGTGGACTTACCATCGGTGAACATTGCTCTATTTCTTCCGGTGTACAAATATATAGCCATGACTCAATCAATTGGGCAATTACCGGTGGGTCATCTACCATTGAATATGCCAAAACTCAGATTGGGGATAATTGCTACATAGGTCCGAATACTATTATTTCAAAAGGAGTATCTATTGGAGATGGATGTATAATTGGGTCTAACAGTTTAGTATTGTCAAACATTCCATCAAACAGCAAAGCTGTTGGCTCACCTGTTCGTATCATTAGCAGTACAAAAAATAATAATTAATCTTTTTTCAACTATATATTATCAAATTTTAGTTTTAATCAACAGTTAGAATGTTTTGTTTTAAGTACCAAGTTTTCTATTGACTGGTATTTTTATAAATAATAGTTATTGTCCTAGCCTAACTACTGATTAAACACAAAACATTACTTTTAATAGAGATCTAACGGAGAGTTTGAGTGGTTAGCTTAAAAGATCATAAAAAAGATTTTACGAGAACAAATTATAAACGCTTACTCAAGCTAGCGTCACGCAAATACAAAATTGGCACTGTATCTGATTTTCAACATAATTCATTTACATGTTTATGGAGGCACGATGTTGATTTTTCACCCCAAAGTGCCCTTGCAATGGCTAAAATTGAAGATTGTGAAGATATTCGGGCTAGCTATTATTTTATGTTGCAAAGCGATTTTTACAATTTATTTGAGCCAGCTGTGATAACTATTCTTCGTTCAATAAAGTCTATGGGTCATGAGGTTGGTCTGCACTTTGACGCAAGTCAATATGATATTTCATCTACTGAAGCGCTAGAAACAGCTTTGATAAATGAAAAAAACGCATTTGAAACAATTATTGGCATTAATATCAATTCATTTTCATTTCATAATCCAACTCAAGAAACATTTAAATTTAAAAATTTTGCCTATGCAGGCCTCGTTAATGCTTATAATTCGGAGTTGATTGAACAATTTCAATACTGTAGTGACTCTAATGGATACTGGAGATTTATTCCTATGGAAGAATTCCTATTACAAAATTATCCCAAAATATATGTACTTACTCATCCAGTGTGGTGGCAGGACACAGTCTTAAGCCCCCGAGAAAGGATTGTTCGATCAATTGAAGGAAGAGCTAGAGCAACAATAGAGCAATATGATAAGTTACTTGAATTGAATGGAAGGGAAAATATTTCAGAATAAAAATATAAAAGCTTATAAATCTAGAATAATATAGCCGCTTATTTTTATAAATCAAATCAAGACCTTAAATTAAATAATCTCGAGGAATTTAAAAATGATTACAAAAGCTTCAGACATTGCTGTGTTTTTAGAATCACCCCTATATGGTTCAGATATTGTGATTAAAGTCCCTGCATCCTTGAAATCTGCATCTATGAATTGCTTAGTTTTCGCGAACAGCTTCTCTGATGCAACAATACTAGAATTAAGTAAACATAAAGATGTTTGTGCGTTGGTAGTTGAAGAGTATCACAAAAAACTCTCATGCTCATACATTATTGTAAATAATCCTCGACTTGCATTTGCAAAAGTAGCAAAAAAGTTTTTTGTTTCTCCTGTGAAGCAAAAGATAGCTCCAACAGCCATTATTGGGGAAAAAGTTACTATAGGCAAAGGAGTAACAATTGGAGAATTTACTGTAATTGGTGAAAATACTGTGATTGGAAAAAATTCTGTTATTCACAATCACGTTGTCATCTCAGCTGGCACTCAAATTGGTGACTCCTGCCTAATTAAATCACATGCAATTATCGGAGAAGACGGATTTGGATTTGAGTTTGACCCAACATTACATCAAGTCAGGATACCACACTTTGGAAAAGTTCTTATTGAAAATGATGTAGAAATTGGATCTAGTACAGTAATTGCAAGAGGCACATTAGACGATACAATTATTGGAAAAAACACAAAGATTGATGATTTGGTTTTTATTGCACACAATGTTCAAATCGGTAGAAGTAATTTAATTATTTCGAAAGCCCAAATAAGTGGCGGTGTTATAATTGGAAATCAATGTTGGATTGGCCCTAACGTAACCATTAGAGATAAAGTTACTTTAGGTAATAAGTGCTTTGTTGGAATGGGAGCAGTGGTTACAAAATCGTTCGAAGATAATGTCATTATAGCAGGTAATCCAGCGAGATTATTTGACCAAAAAACTAAATAAAAACCATTGATTATGTTAATTAAAATTGTTATTAAAAACTTATAAATTTATGACTATTAGATAGTATCTGACCTAACTTTATTAAATTTTTTCAATTAGTATTATTTATTGAGTTACAAAATCTTTACGGTTGAAGTTGATTTAGTTTTAAAAGAAATAAACATTTATTAGGATAGTTGATTTGAACGAAATTCAAAAAAAAAATATGTTGGTTTTCGATACAGCATATACCTACAAAATTATTTGTGAAAGAAATATTTCAGCACTTGTTACAGCTAAAGATATAAACGGTTATTTTGACCATGTATGGACTGTCCATGCTGTAGCGAGTCTTTTTTGTCCACCTTCTTCTAAATTAAGATATGGTCGACCAATAGTGAGAGAATTAAATAAGAAACACACACATATTGAAGGAAAAATTGGACGTTTTTATAGTCTATCATGGTTTCCAGTTCTTAATTTTGTTTTGGCACAAATCGATTTAATATTGTTTCTAATGAAGTTAATAAAGACAAATCAAATATCTATAATTAGGGCTGAGGACCCTCTTTTTAATGGAATATTAGGATTGATCCTTTCCTCAATTAAAAAACTACCCATCATCATAGGAGTGTGGGGTAACCAAGAAGCCATTCGTGCAGATACAAAAAAAACTTTAAGTCCTTACTTTAAATGGATGTGGTTGGAAAGAATGGTGGAACGATTTGTCTTAAGAAGGGCCGATATAGCCCTTGCCGGTAATATCAATAATATGGATTTTGTTCTAAGTTGCGGGGTTAAAAAAGAGAAGACAGCAATTATACGAATAGGGCCCGCAATCTATAGTAAACATTTTATCGAGCCAGATAAACGCGAGTGCGGTATGAAAGATCTCAGATCAGAGGGCGTAAACGGACAAAGGGTCTTATTGTGTATTTCTCGGCTAGAAGTTTTGAAACGGGTTGACCACATGATAAAAGCATTAGCTTGCATCAAAGTAAGTGATTATAATATTAAAGCTCTTTACATTGGAGACGGTTCAGAGAAAGATAAACTTTCAAAACTTGCTAAAAAATTAGGAGTGTCAGATCAAGTAATTTTTTGTGGGAACAAGGATCAAGACTGGATCTACCGTATTATTCCTTGCGTAGACGTTATAGTTGCTCCAACTTCAGGCAGAGTTTTAGCTGAAATAGCACTTGGTGGAGCGCCGATTGTAGCTTATGATACTGATTGGCACAAAGAAATCATTGAACAGGGAGTTACTGGAGAATTAGTTCCTGATTTAAATTACTCTCTTATGGCAAAATCAATAGAAAAAATTTTGAAAGATAAAGATTATGCGCTAAAAATTGGCTCTAACGCAAGAGAACGGACTTTGGATATTATGAATCCAGAAAAAATTAACAATGTTTTAATAAATATCTATGAAGAACTGTTTGCACTACAAAAACTTTAATCATGAAAATAGTCCACGTAGTTTCAGCGCTCACTAAAGGTGGGGGCGAAAAGTGTGCAGCTGAATTAGCTAATCACGCATCAAATATTGGACATCAAATAACCATAATTGTAGGTTGGTTGGTTAATCCTGAACTGCTCCGTGACACATTATTTCCAAATGTTCGAGTTGTTTTTGTATCTAACAAACAAAGATCAAGAATAGTGCGTTATCTATTACTAATCAATTGGATTTGGAAAAATAGGAAATTTCTTTACCAACAAGATGTCATTCATTGCCACCTTTCATATGGCATAATGTTTGGTTTTATACTTAGAAAATTACGATCAATCTCTGGTAGTAAAGCCCCAGTCATTTTACAGACAAATCATTCGGTAGGAGCACCAGTTTCTTATTTTCGACAGACTCTCCAATCTTTATTAACAAAGCAATACGATGCATTGGCTCTAATTGCAGAGGATGAATATTGGTCTTCATTTGCAAAAAAAAATCCTAAAATTATAACTAAGGTAATTTTAAATGGTATCTCGCAACGAAACCATCCAAAAATTAATAAATCTGAAAAATATGCATACAGACAGAAACTTGGAATTCCTAATGATTGCAAGCTAATCGTTGGCGCGATTGGGAGAATGACGGCCGATCGCGAACCTTGGACATATATTCCCATTTTCAAAGAAATTGCGAAAAAATTTGGTCAAGATGTTCATTTTTTACTTGTTGGAGGTGGATCCGAGTTAAACCGAATGCGATCACTTACAATCGAGCATGGCTTGGAGGGACAAGTGCATTTTCCTGGAGAAGTAAATGAGCCAACATTGTCTTTAGCCATTATGGATCTATACATTAGCATAAATGTTGGTAAAATTACAGGTTTAGCAGGGATGGAAGCTACTATGTTTGGTCTACCAGTAATAGCAATGCAATGGACAAAAGGATATAAAGCTAGACCACAAGATTGGATTTGGTCAAGCACAAATCAATTAGAAGTTGCAAAACGTTCTTGCGAGCTTCTAAATTCTGACTTAAGTCGTAAACATTTAGGGAGCAAACAAAAACGTTATGTACGATTAAATCACACAATCCAAACTATGGCAAATTCCTACTACGATTTATACAAAGCTGCAATAGAAAGTTGCAAAAGTTCTAATTAAGATGTTAACTGAGACTTAATTTAATCTGAAATCTTTTAAAGGAATATTTTACGTTAAGTTTCATCAAATTAGAAATGTTTAAATAAATTTTAGATAAAAATTAAATTTTACTATTATCGATACCTCAACAAATTAAAAAAGTGAATTAGTATGCAAATATATTTACATCCAACAGCTATTGTGTCCGCCGATTCTAATATCGGAAAAGGAACAAAAGTTTGGGTAAACGTTCAAATAAGAGAGCAAGCTAATATAGGTAGGAACTGCACTCTCTCCAAAGATGTTTATATTGATAAAGCAGTATGTATCGGTAACAACTGCAAGATACAAAATAGTGTTTCTATTTACCAAGGTGTTACTCTTGAGGACGATGTGTTTATAGGTCCAAATGCGTCTTTTAACAATGATAAGATCCCAAGAGCATTTAATACAGATTGGCAAATAACTCCTACAGTGGTAAAAAGAGGTGCAAGTATCGGAACTAATGCGACAATTATCTGTGGTATAATTATTGGTGAATATGCAATGGTTGCGGCAGGAAGTGTAGTTACAAAAGATATCCAGCCATATACGTTAGTGGTAGGAAATCCAGCCCGAGAAGTAGCTAAAATCGACAAAGCTGGAAACATAGTTTCTATGATGAAATAGTGTCAAAGCAATTAGAAATATAATTATGATAAAATAACATTTAAAATCATGAAAAGTAAAATCGTAAAAATTGGACTAATTGGGCTTGGCAGGATGGGACAAAATCATCTTCGGATCCTTTCAATGCTTAAAAATGTAGAGATTATTTTCGTTTTTGACGTAAACTTTGAAATGGCTAAACAAGTTGCTACATCATATCACGTCAGTGTAACAGATGATATAACGAGTGTTTTAAGTTTGGTAGATGCAGTAATAATAGCATCACCAACTTTTACTCATGCAAACTATGTGAGGCAAGTTGCAAAGTACGTAAAGAATATTTTTGTGGAAAAGCCGATTGCAGATACACTATCTGAAGCAAAATCAATATGGAATTTATGTCAGCAGAATAAGCTTAATGTTCAAGTTGGTTTTATTGAAAGATATAATCCTGCAATCCAACAGTTGAAAAAGGTACTGGATCAATCAAGAAAAGTTGTAAACATTGATTTTGTACGAACTAATAAAATATCAAAAAGAATAACAGACGTTGACGTGATTATTGATCTAATGATACATGATATTGACCTTGCATTACATTTAAATGGTTCGATACAATCAGTTTCAGCTCACGGTTTTGTAGAACATGAAATGATAGATTATGCTTCTGTTTTATTAACTCACACTAACGGACATTTTTCTCGAATACAAGCGAGTCGAATTACTGAAAAAAAGACCCGATCTATTCAGGCGACATGCGTAGACATGTATGTTGATTGTGATCTACTCCGAAAAGAAATCATTATAAATCGTCAAACTGAAAGTTTCCAAAAAAGTAATGGTCCTTATGTTATAAGTTCATTCGAAGAAACAGTTGAAATTCAGCCACAAGAAGCATTATTGACAGAACTACAAGCATTTATATTATCTTGCTCTGGTAGTGACATTGATAAACCAAATGCCTCAGATGGTCTAGAGGCGATGCGTGTTTGTGATGAAATCCAAAGAAATATACTCAAATGAGAGTGATAAATTTAACAATATCTCATAATAATTTGTTTTTTTAGTAACAATGAAAAAATTTACAATAACCACTTCATCAGCAGGTCTTTTAGTTCAATTAATTGCCGCTCACGTTTTAGGCACCCTGTTTGCTTATTTAGTCTATGCAAATTTTACACAGCTTGGAGATAATTATTTACCAGAACACTTCGTGCAATTTTATAAAGATCATTATTACGGAGAAATAGCTACAACAATTTTTACCCATGGTGTTTACTATTTACTAGGTTTTGTGTTTCCTGGTTTTCTCCCAGCAATGTTTCTTGGTATACTTACAGGAATTTTCATTTGGGTTACCTTTCGAGACATTTACAAATACGTTAACCGAACTTTGTTTTGGATAAGTAATTTATTTCCTCATTTTTTAATATGGTCAGGAGCATCATCTAAGGAACAACTCATAATTATTGCAAGCATGATTGTTATAAATTTTGCAGCAAAACGTTCATTTGATAAAAAAGAATTAAATTTTAATTTCATTTTTGTAATTCTGGCACTTTTTTTTCTTTTTTTTATGAAACCAAACTATTTTGTAATGTATTTGATAGTATTTGTAATGGCATTATTCTCACCTTGGTTGAATATAAATCTTTCAAGGAAATTGTCTTTTGGAGTGTGGTGTTTATTATTAACTTTGGGTGTAACGCTTTGCATTATGTTTACCAGTATATTTCTAAGCGACGAAATTCTTGATTATATGCTCCGAACTCAGACACAATTCTTTAATTACGAAAATGCTAGAACCAATCGATATGATATTCAGTGGAATGATAAATTTGATTTTCTTTATAATTCTTTCTGGGCAATACCACAAGGTTTTATAGGACCCACTTTACCAGAAAGTATTTCAAGACCTATACTATTTCCTGTTTTCTTAGAAGGTTTACTATATTTAACAATATTGCTTTATTTACTTTTCAAGCTGTTAAACCTTGCAATTAAATCCAGAGACTTAAGAGCGCACATTCTAATTTACATTTTTGGATGTTTTGCCATTATATTTGTGAGTTATCCTTGGCTAATGTTTAATCCAGGTTCAGGTTTAAGATATAAGCAAAGTATGCACCCTATAATGATGTTTTATCCTCTTCTAATTTTAGCATATTATAAAGCAAACAGTTTAATTAAAAATGATAAAAAAAATTTTTCTAACAAGAGTAAGTAATTTAATTATGCCCAAAAACAATCTCTTGTTAAGCATAAAATAGGTGATAATAGAACTTCGTCTAGATCAGTAGAACAAAATAGGAAGATTATTTGTCAGAAGGGATCAATTATCGAAGATATTCACTTTGCATATATGATGAATGGTAGAAATTGTAAGCGAGGAAGATTGTAATGTGCGGGATAACTGGTTTTATAACTACATCGAGTCGTTTTTCACAGGCAGAGATGCAACGTTGTTTAAACTCCATGAACGACTCAATTATTCATCGTGGCCCGGATAATAGTGGTTCTTGGTCTAGTGTAGAAGCTGGCGTTTGGATAGGCCACCGACGATTAGCAATTATTGATTTAACTGTTGCTGGACATCAACCAATGCTATCCCCAAGTAGTAGATACATAATTTCATTTAATGGAGAAATTTACAACCATCAGTTGTTACGGCAAATGTTAGAAACTACCCAAAAAGCCCCAACATGGCGTGGCCATTCCGATACGGAAACACTTTTAGCGGGTTTTGATGAATGGGGGATTGAAGGTACATTGAAAAAAGCGATTGGCATGTTTGCCTTCGCTGTATGGGACAAACAAAATAAAACTCTGACCCTTGGACGAGATCGTCTTGGAGAAAAGCCAGTTTATTATGGCTGGCAGGGAAAAGGAAATGACGCAGTGTTTTTGTTTGGCTCTGAACTCAAAGCTTTGCGAGCACATCCTTTTTTTGAAAATAAAATCAGTCGTGGCGCATTGTCCCTTCAAATGCGACATAACTATATACCGTCTCCTTACTCCATCTACGAAGGTATTTTTAAACTACGTCCTGGCGCTTTACTCACTGTATCCTTACATAAACGCGAGCCTAAGGTCTGGGAGTATTGGTCAGGTGCACAAGTCGCCCGATCTGGTGTATCCAGAGTATTTGCAGGCGACTCCATACAAGCTATAGATGAGTTAGAAACATTGCTCAAAGATGCAGTACGCATGCAGATGATGGCCGATGTGCCTTTGGGAGCATTTTTGTCAGGTGGAGTAGATTCATCAGCAATTGTGGCTCTTATGCAAGAGCAATCCTCACAACCTGTTAAAACATTCACCATTGGTTTCAACGAAGAAGGATACAATGAAGCGAAGTATGCCAAGGCAGTAGCACAACATTTAGGTACAGATCATACTGAATTATATGTGACTTCTGAACAAGCTCGTAGCGTAATTCCTCTTTTAGCTAATGTGTACGATGAACCATTTTCAGATTCATCGCAGATACCTACATTCTTGTTATCAAAACTTGCTCAGCAACATGTTAAAGTATCTCTATCAGGTGATGCAGGCGATGAGCTTTTTTGTGGTTATAACCGTTACCAAATGACGACAAATGTATGGCGAAAGTTGGGGTATGCCCCAATGTTTTTGCGTAAATTGATGGCAAGGGGAGTAACCAGAATTTCTACTCAAACATGGGATAGGCTAGCAAAAAATTTATCATGTTTTATACCGCAATCACTACATCTTGCTAATGTAGGAGATAAATTGCAAAAGGCCGCTGGAGTATTATCAATTGAAACAGCAGATGATTTATATCTTCGGCTAGTATCGCATTGGAATGATCCGGTATCGTTAGTCATTGGTGGATATGAACCACCAACTTTGTTAACTGAAAATAAACTAAATTTAATTGGACTTGATGATGTTCAACGCATGATGGCTATGGATATGCTCAATTATCTTCCTGATGACATTTTAACTAAGGTTGACCGAGCTGCGATGAGTAAATCTTTGGAAACACGAGTACCATATCTGGATCATCGTGTAGTTGAGTTTGCTTGGCACCTTCCACAATCTATGAAGTTGCATAATGGGCAAACAAAGTGGGCTCTTCGTCAAGTTTTATACCGATATGTGCCCAGAACATTAATTGAACGCCCTAAAATGGGTTTTGGTGTACCTATTGGCGTCTGGCTACGCGGACCACTCCGCGAGTGGGCAGAAGACTTGCTTAGTAAGGTAAGACTAAAGCACGAAGGATTCTTTAACCATACTCTCGTTTATAAAAAATGGAACGAGCACTTAAGTGGTCAGCGCAACTGGCAAAGTCATCTATGGGATATACTCATGTTTCAATCATGGCTAGAGAAAAATAAATGAAAAAAATTTTATTTGTTGTTAATGATGCTGATTTTTTTATTTCACATCGTCTACCAATTGCAAAATTTCTTATTGAACAGAATTTTGAAGTACATTTGGCTACGTCAGGACAAATCTTAGAGATTTATAATGAAATTGGTTTAAAATTTCATAAGCTTAATATAACCCGAAAGGGAATGAGACCATTATATGAACTTAGATTGATATGGCAACTATACAAATTATTATCTAAACTAAAACCAGACCTTGTTCATTTAGTTACAATTAAGCCATATTTGTATGGTGGGATTTTAACGCACTTTGTAAAAATCCCTGCTGTTGTATCAGCTATTTCTGGGCTTGGGTTTGATTTTATGTCAGAAGGGCTCAAAGCAAAATGTTTAAAGAAATTCCTTTATCCATTTTACAAATTTGCTTTCAGACATAAAAATCAAATTGTTATTTTTCAAAATCAGGATGATGCTGATTTCCTTGTAAAGTGGGGAGTAGTAAATTCTTCAAAGGTCAGCTTAATTAGAGGATCTGGTGTAGATTTAAATGTTCATCAATACAGTGAAGAACCTAAAGGTAAAATCATAGTCTCTTTTGTTGCACGTCTATTAGTAGACAAAGGTATAAGAGAATTCATTGATGCTTCCCGTATTTTGCAAAAAAAAGGAAGGAAAGCAATATTTTGGATAGTGGGAGATATCGACCACGGTAATAGTAAATCAGTTTCATCTAAAGAAATAGTTTCATGGAAAAAATTACCAAATGTTAAATTCTTTGGCTT
>CACAAB010000006.1 GCA_902530325.1 uncultured SAR116 cluster alpha proteobacterium
GTAAAATTTAAAATGCTAAAAACTTTAAAAGCGAAAGAATGTTTGGATGATATCAAAACATTAAAAAATAAAAAACAATTAGCAAGTTTATGGTTCAAAGAACTTCGTGATAAAATTTGTAAATCATTTGAAGAAATTGAAAGTAAAAAATCCATGAAAAAACAAATTACTTTTAATCAAAAGTCATGGGAGAGAGATGGAGGAGGTGGCGGTGTCATTTCAATTATGCATGGCGATGTTTTTGAAAAAGTTGGAGTAAATATATCTACAGTACATGGTAAGTTTTCTAGAGAGTTTAGACAACAAATACCTGGTGCTGAAGATAATGGTTTGTTTTGGGCGTCTGGTATTTCTGTTGTTTCACATATGTGCAACCCTCATGTCCCAGCAGCACATATGAACACAAGGATGTTAGTAACAGGTAAGGATAATAAAAAAAAAATATGGTTTGGTGGGGGGGGGGACCTTACTCCAACTTTTAAGGATATAGAGTCATCAAAAATATTTCATAAAGATTTAAAGAGTATATGTGATAATCATGATAAGTCATATTATCCTAAATTTAAGGCCTGGTGTGATGATTATTTTTATTTACCACATAGAGAAGAACCTCGAGGAGTAGGTGGAATTTTCTTTGATTATCTGTGCAACGAAGATTGGGAAAAAGATTTTTCATTTATTCAAGACATTGGTTCAATATTTCTTTCTTCATATCTATCTATTATTAAAAATAGATTTAATAGAAAATTTAATGAAAAAGATAGAGAATTTCAGTTGAGAAAAAGAGGTCGATATGTGGAGTTTAATTTACTCTATGACAGAGGAACTATTTTTGGACTTAAAACTGGAGGAAATACTGAGGCTGTGTTGATGAGTTTGCCTCCAAAAGTAAGTTGGACTTAAAAGATAAATATCTATAAAACTAACCAGTTAAAAAATTAATATAAATTAATCAAAAAAAACTTCTTTAACCAAGAAAAAGACTAGAATTTTTTTCAAAGAATGTTTATATAAATAATAACATTCGACAGGGAGATATATGTCTACTAAATCAAGCTCTAAAGAAATTAAAAATGAAGGCAAAAGAGACTTTCTAATTATTTCTACTTATGCTATGGCTGGGATTGGGGCAGCATCAGTTGCTTGGCCTTTGATTGATCAAATGAATCCTGCTGCTGATACATTAGCTCTAGCATCAACTGAGGTGGATTTGTCATCACTTGAAGAAGGTCAAGCCATAACTGTAACCTGGAGAGGCAAACCTGTTTTTGTACGTCACAGAACACCCAAAGAAATAAAGTCAGCTAAAGAAGTTTCTTTAGATGATATGAGGCACCCTGAAACAGATGAGGAAAGGGTGCCTAATGAAAAATTTATCGTTCTAGTAGGTGTTTGTACGCATTTAGGATGTGTTCCACTTGGTCAAAAATCTGGTGATGTCAAAGGTCTGTACGGTGGATGGTTTTGTCCTTGTCATGGATCTCACTATGATCACTCAGGTAGGATTAGAAAAGGTCCTGCACCTACTAATTTAGAAGTGCCTTCATATAAGTTTTTGTCAGAGAATGTCATAAAAATTGGTTAATAAAATATTTAGTTTAGGAGTAATAATTGTCAAAGTCTAAGTTTAAAAACCCAGTTGTTAAATGGATAGATCATAGGTTGCCTGTGTTTTCATTTATGGATCATGAGTTAAATCATTATCCGACACCCAAAAATTTAAATTATTTTTGGAATTTTGGTTCCTTGGCAGGTTTTGCCCTAGTTACAATGATCGTTACTGGAATTGTTTTGTCTATGAACTACACAGCTCATGTAGATTATGCCTTTGATTCAGTAGAAAGAATTATGAGAGACGTTAATCATGGTTGGCTAATAAGGTATATTCATATGAATGGAGCAAGTTTTTTCTTTATTGTAGTTTACATTCATATTTTTCGTGGACTGTATTATGGGTCTTATAAGGCTCCTAGAGAACTTTTGTGGATCTTAGGTGTCTTAATACTATTACTAATGATGGCTACAGCTTTCATGGGCTACGTCTTACCATGGGGTCAGATGAGTTTTTGGGGAGCTACTGTAATTACTAATTTATTTTCTGCTATCCCACTTGTAGGTGAAAGCATTGTTACTTGGTTGTGGGGAGGCTTTTCGGTTGATAATTCTACTTTAAATAGATTTTTCTCACTTCATTTTGTTTTACCTTTTGTGATTGTAGGAGTTGTAATTCTTCATTTAGTAGCATTGCATCGTTTTGGTTCTAATAATCCAATTGGCATTGACGTTAAAGGAACTCAAGATACAATTCCGTTTAGTCCCTATTACACAATTAAAGATCTATTTGGTTTAAGTGTGTTTTTATCTTTTTTTGCTGCAGCAGTGTTTTTCTTTCCAAATTTTATGGGTCATCCAGATAATTATATTGAAGCAAATCCAATGGTTACACCAGCTCATATTGTCCCTGAATGGTACTTTCTTCCTTTTTATGCAATTCTTAGGGCAATTCCAGACAAGCTTGGCGGTGTGCTTTTTATGTTTGGTGCAATAGCAGTTTTATTTATTTTACCATGGTTAGATAGATCTTCAGTAAGATCATCTCAGTTTAGACCTATATATAAAATCTTCTTTTGGATACTTTTATTAGATTGCATTTTGTTAGGTTATTTAGGAGCAATGCCAGCTGAAGGTATATATGTAATATTATCAAGAATAGCTACAGCTTACTATTTTTTCCACTTTTTAATATTGTTTCCATTGTTACCTTTCATAGAAAAAACCAAACCTCTTCCATTCTCAATTTCGGAACCGATATTAGGAGGCGCCGCCACCGCTTCAGCAATGGCGACAAGGGAGAAGAAATAGTTGATTAAATACTCATCAAAACTTTTCTCTAATGGTATTTTAAAATTATTTCTAAGTTTGATAATAATTTGTTTTTCAAGTGTCTCTTATGGTGCAGGTGAAAAAATAAATTATCCACAACTAAACTGGTCTTTTTCTGGTATTTTAGGAACTTTTGATAGAGCTTCTCAACAAAGGGGACTTCAAGTATATAAAGAAGTCTGTTCTGGCTGTCATGGAATGAGACTGCTAGCATATAGAAACTTAAAAGCTATTGGTTACAATGAGGATGAGATCAAAGCATTTGCATCAGAAAATAGTGTTAGTACAATTAATGATGATGGTGAAGTCATTGAAAGACCAGCTAGACCGAGTGATAAATTTGTATCTCCATACCCAAATGATAAAGCTGCAAGATCTGCAAATGGTGGAGCTTACCCACCTGATCTGTCATTAATTGTCAAAGCTAGACCTGATGGTGCAAATTACTTACATGCTCTTTTAACTGGATACATAGATGCTCCTGCTGACAAAAAAGTTCCTGATGGTATGTATTATAATAAATATTATTCTGGAAACTTAATTGGCATGCCACAACCCCTTTACGACGATGGTGTTGTGTATGCTGATGGTACAAAAGCAACTCCTGATCAAATGGCTAAAGATGTTACAGCATTCCTTGCATGGGCCTCTGAGCCCGAAATGGAAGATAGGAAGCGTTTAGGTGTATCAGTAATGCTATTTTTGTTATTACTTACTACTTTATCTTATTTTGCTATGAAGCAGATTTGGGCTCCTATAAAAAAGCAATAAATCAATCTACATTTTTTTCTAGAAATTTTAATGTTCTATCAAATGCTATAACTGCACATGTTTTATCATATTGGCTTCTATGATCACAGTTAAAACCATGGTCAGCAGGATATGTGTATGTTTGAACTTCGGGTCTTTTTGTTTCAAAAATTCTAACATCTTTTATTGGTATTCCTTTATCAAATTCCCCAAAATGAGTTAAAACATTGCATTTTGGTTTTAAATCTCTAAGTTTCGGAATATCTCCACCATAATAGCAAACTGAAGCCGAGAGGTTGGAAGCCTCACATCCAATTCTCCAAGATAAAGATCCACCCCAACAATATCCTATTACACCCACATTTCCAGCTGAAGATACTACAGAAATACTAGCCTCTATATCTTTTAGGGCATAATTATCACACAACTTTTTTAAATCTCTTCCTTTAGATACACCCTTTTCGTCATAATTTAAGGTTACATTTTTTTCAATTCTGTCAAACAATGAAGGCGCAATAGTCAGATAACCTTTACTAGCGTATAAGTCTGTTACTTCTTTAATATGTGTGTTTACACCAAAAATTTCTTGTATAATCACAATTCCTGCTTTCGGTTTCCCCGAAGGTTGAGAAATATATGCTGAGAATTGATGATTATCCTTTGCTGTAACCTCTATAAGCTGATTCATAATTTAGCTCCAATCAAACATTAAATCTAAAATGAAATACGTCTCCGTCTTTAACTATATAATCTGCACCCTCAACTCTCATGCGTCCAGCATGTTTTACTGCTTGTTCGCTTTTGAAGTTTAAGTAATCTTCATAAGATATTGTTTCTGCACGAATAAACCCTTTTTGAAAATCTGTATGAATTACACCTGCAGCTTCTGGTGCTGTTGAATTATTTTTTATTGTCCATGCTCTAGTTTCTTTTGGACCAACTGTAAAAAATGTAATTAAATCAAGTAAGTTAAATCCAGTTCTAATTAATCTATTCAGACCCGAATCTTCTAAATTTAATTCTTTTAGAAATTCTTTCTTTTCATTTTCTTCTAACATTGCAATTTCAGATTCTATAGAACCTGATATTATTATGGCCTCACAATTCTCATTTCTAGCCTTATCAAATATTTTTTTAGTAAAGTCATTTCCATTGGAAGCATCATCTTCATTAACATTGCAGGCATAAAGAACTGGCTTTGATGTAAGTAGATTAAAAGTTTTTACTTTTTTTATTTCTTCATTAGTTAAATCAATTAAACGTATTGGTATACCATCAGATAAAAATTTATATAATTTTTTCATAAGATCTAGATCTTTTCTAGCATCGGAGTCATTAGACTTGGCTTTTTTAGACAAATTTTGAGTTTGACGTTCCAAACTTTCTAAATCAGCTAACATTAATTCAGTATCAATAGTTTCAGAGTCTCTTAAGGGATTAATATTATTATTTACATGTGCGATATCAGTATTTTCAAAGCATCTAACTACGTGTATAATAGCATCAACCTCTCTTATGTGAGATAAAAACTTATTCCCTAATCCTTCTCCTTTACTAGCGCCACTTACAAGTCCAGCAATATCTACAAATTGCATCTGTGCAGGAATCACTTTTTGAGATTTAGCTAAATTAGACAGTAAAATTAATCTTTTATCAGGGACAGAAACGATACCAGAGTTAGGTTCTATCGTGCAAAAAGGATAGTTTGCAGCTTCTGCTGATGAGGTTTCTGTAAGAGCATTGAATAAGGTAGATTTTCCTACATTTGGCAAGCCTACAATTCCACATTTAAATCCCATTAACTCACCTACACATTTTTATTACAAAAATCATCTTGATTTTTAATTAAAGATAGAATCATTTTGGAAACATAAATAATTGTATTATCAAGCCATTGATTTTTCTCATCAGATGTGAAGTCAGAAAGGACCCAATTTGATATATTTTCATTAAAATTTTTCTCATATATTTTAGACGGTCGTGAAATTCCAACTCTAACTCTGTTATAATTTTTACCAATAAGTTTATCTATATTTTTCAGACCATTGTGTCCGTTATGTCCACCACCATTTTTGACTTTGATACGTCCTTGATCAAGATCAATTTCATCATGGATTACGTAGATGTTATTTATATCTATATTATAAAAGTCTTTAATTTCTTTTAAAGCTATTCCTGAATTGTTCATGAAAGTAGTTGGTTTAAGCAAAAACAGAATGTTTTCGTTCAATACCGATTTAGTAAATTCAGATTTAAATTTTTTAGAGAAATCTGGAAAATTATATGATTCTTTAATATTATCTATAATTTTATAACCAATATTGTGTCTGTTGTTTTTGTACGATATTCCAGGATTTCCTAAACCTACTATTAGAAACATCTCAAAAGTTAAAACTCACCTTTTGCTAATATAGTTTCAACTATCATTTTCATCATCTTGAACATCTTCATCAGCTTCATCAGTTGTTTCAGTTTCTTCTTCTTCAGAATCACCTAAACCACCTCTAGGTGCAGCAATAGTGGCAACAGTAAAATCTCTATCCGTTATAGTTGGTGTACAACCTTCAGGAAGTTCAATTGCGCTAATATGTATAGTATGTCCAACGTTAAGGCCTTCTAAATCTACTGTTAATTTTTCAGGTATTGAAATAGCAGGACAATTCAGTTCCACCTGAGGTCTGACAACGTTAAGAACTCCACCTAATTTTAAACCAGTACATTTGTCCTCATTTAAAAATTCAACGCTAATACCAACAGCAACTGTAGCATTTTCCGTAACTCTTAAAAAATCAACATGTTCTGCTTCTTCTGACACTGGGTGCTGTTGAATATCACGAGGTAGTACAAAATGTTTTTTGTTATTAACTTCAATGTTCATCAATTGACTAAAAATACCAGGCTTATGCATTAATTGACGCCAATTATTAGCATCAAGTGTTATGGGAATTGGTGATTCTTTGTTACCATAAATAACTGCAGGAACTAAACCTGCACGCCTTGCTGCTCTGGCAGACCCCTTACCAACCTGACTGCGAGCATCAGCTTTAATTTCAATTGTTTCCATTAATTTTCTCCTTAAAAGTCCCTTTTGCCTCCAGGGGTGCAAAAGAATAAAGCATTCATAACCTTTTAATTAAAAAAATTAAAGTAAATAATGTTAAATTTATTCAAAAAGACTGGAAACTGATTGTTCCATATGGACTCTACGAATGGCTTCACCAATTATTGGCGCAATTGAGATTTGTCTTATATTACTAGACATATTTACTGCCTCAGTTGCTTTTATTGAGTTAGTAGTAACAAGAGAACTCAAAGGAGAGTTTGTAATATTACTGACTGCAGAACCAGAGAGAACGCCATGAGTTACATATGCATCAACACTGATTGCACCTACATCGATAAGGGCTTGAGCTGCATTGCATATTGTTCCTCCTGAATCAATAATGTCATCTACTATTATACAGTGATGCTTAGATACATCACCAATAATATTCATAACTTCAGATGATCCAGGTTTTTCTCTTCTTTTATCAATAATGGCTAAATTTGCATTAATTCGTCTAGCAATGGCTCTAGCTCTAACAACACCACCTACATCTGGAGATACTATAACTAAAGGTTTGTTCTTATATTTTTCCTCTATATCTTTAACGAAAACTGGAGCTGCAAATAAATTATCAGTAGGTATATCAAAAAAGCCTTGTATCTGTCCTGCATGAAGGTCCATTGTAAGAATTCTATCAGCACCAGCTTTAGTTATTAGGTTGGCTACTAATTTTGCAGAAATAGGGGTTCTTGGACCAGATTTTCTGTCTTGTCTAGCATATCCATAGTATGGAATTACTGCTGTAATTCTTCTTGCACTTGCTCTTCTAAGTGCATCTAAAGAAACTAGTAATTCCATCAAATTATCATTTGCAGGATAAGAAGTGGATTGTATAATAAACATATCTTCACCTCTAACATTTTCTTGAACTTCAACAAACACTTCCATATCAGAGAATCTTTTAACTTCCACTTTCACGAGCCTAGTATTAAGTGTTTTGGAAATACTTTCTGCTAAATTAATATTTGAGTTGCATGACAGTATTTTCATAAAATTATTTCCCAAGATAATTTAAGCTATTTAATAGCAGTCTAGTTAAAGTTATAGCAAGAAAAAATTGTCTTTATTTATATAAATATTAAAACAAATAACCCTAAAATCATTACAATCGAAAATATTATTAAATGTGGCATTTTATTTAATAACCAACCCTATTACGGATATATGTCTACCAGTTTTGGCTTGTTTAGGAAAATTTTTGTGGGTCGATTTTCTATGACTAAAAAACAAATTAGATTTTTCATAAGTATTAATATTAACATCTCCAATTTTATTAATTTTAGAATGTTTTAAACTTTCTTTTAAAAGTAAAGGTAGATCAAATAAATATTTATCTTCCTTAATATGAAATAATATTGAATGATTTATTTTATAAAATTCACTTTCTTTTACAATTTGTGCTACATCATTTTTTATTTCATAAGATTTTTTATGTATAGTAGGTCCTATGATAGAAACAATATCATTTCTAATTGCTCCTAAGCTTTCCATACTATCTACTGTGGCACCAACAATTCCATTAATTGCTCCTCTCCAACCTGCGTGACAGGCACCAATAATTTTAGAATTTTTATCATAAAATAAAATTGGTGCACAATCAGCTCCTAATATTGATAATCCAACACCTTTTAACTTTGTCACTAATCCATCTGCTTGAATATTATTAATTTCAGTTTGTTTATTATGAACCACAAAAACTTTAGATGAATGCATTTGATTTAATTTTATTAATTTTTCCAATTTGAGTTGGTTACAAACTAATTTCAAATTTTTCTCTACATCATCTTCATCATCTTCAACATTGAAACTACAATTTAGTGTATTATATGGTGATTTCGAGTATCCACCTTTTCTTGTAAAAAAACCATAACTCACATCTTTAAATTCCATTTTTGGATGGAGTATCTTTTTAATAGCCATAATTAATGTTTCTTTTATTAAAAGTTTAATTTATTTTAATAGTTCATTTTTTTGTTAATAATAATCATAAAATATAAACCAGACACAATCATTGGTAAGGATAGAATTTGTCCCATTGTAAAGTTAAGATAAATAAACCCTATGTGTCCATCTGGTTCCCTAAAGTACTCTATAAAAAATCTAAATATTCCATAAAAAAATATAAATGAGGCTGTCAAAAAACCTTGTTTTTCAAAATTTTTGGATTTATTCATTAAAAAAACCATAATAAAAAATAATACTATTCCTTCAAAAAAAGCTTCATATAATTGACTAGGGTGTCTAGGGAGTTTCCCACCATTTGGAAATATCATTCCAAAATTATTGTTGGTTACTCTTCCAAAAAGTTCACCGTTTATAAAATTTGCTATTCTTCCTAAGAAAAGTCCAATTGGAGAAACAATTGAAATTAAATCAGAAAATATCATAATTGGAATTTTTGATTTTTTACTTGAATAAATGATAGCCAATATAACGCCTATGAATCCTCCATGAAACGACATGCCTCCATTCCATATTTTAAAAATCTCAATCAAATTATTAAAATAATATTCAGGATTATAAAAAATTACATAACCTAACCTACCACCTAATATAATGCCTATCATGCAATTACTAATTAAGTCGCTTATTATTTGATTACTAATTTTAATTTTTTTTATCTTTATGATTTTTAATATTAAATACCAACTAGATAAAATGCCTACAACATAAGAAAGTGCATACCAACTAATTTTAATTAATCCAAAATCTATGGCTATAGGATTAATATTTGGAAATTGAAACATCTAAAACTACATCAATATAATTTTCACAATTCACAAAAAATATCTTATAATGTAGAAATATCATATATAAAATTTAATTTTTAGGAAAATCAATGAAAAATAGTAAATTTTTTTTTAGAGACACAGCGTCGATTATTACTGGTGCTCTCTCAACTTTTGCTGACTTGAAAACTGAAATTGACAACATCATAAAAAGTAGATTTGAAAAATTTATTAACTCCCAAGGCATTGTCAATAGAGAAGACTTTGAAGCATTAGTTGACAGGCATGAAAAACTAAATTCTGAATTCATTTTGTTAAAAACAAAACTAGAAAATAAAAATGAAAAAAAGGTTCTTCCGAAAAAGAAAAAGTAACTTTTAGTTTTTGATAATCAATATATAGTGTAGTATAATCAATAAATACTAAAATGCATACTACATATAGTTTTCATGACAGATGAATTAAAAAATATAATTTTTTCTCCAGAAATATCAAATGTCTTTCATAAAAATAATTGGATAATTAATAAAAATTCAAAAAGAAAGTTTCATTCTTATTTTGTTGGTGAAATAGCAGATTATTATTTAAATATTTATAATGATAAAGATAAAATTTATTTTCAGTTTACCTTAGATATAGAAATACCTAATAGTAAAACTACTGAGTTACTTTTGTTAATTAATGTTGCAAATCAATATTCAATAGAGGGATTTTTTGTTTTTGATTTCAAGGTTATGAAAATTAAATATAATTTGATTAAATCTTATTCTTTGATAATTGAAGAAAGATACATGTATGAGTTTCTTAAAAGTAAGTTAATTTTAATCAGTAATTTATTTTATAATTTTGTTTTAGGTTTTCATAATTTAGTTTATGGAGAAAAAATTGAAGACGCCTCTTTGGAATTATTATTTTTGACTAATGAGGGTTGTGCATAAAATTATAAAAATAAAAAAAAGGAATAGAACTAATTAGGAATGTTATGAAAGATGTACTTTTATTTGGTTATGGAAAGATGGGCTCATCTATTGCTAAAGGATGGATGCTTAAACAACTAGATTTTAATTTTTTTATAATTGAAAAAGAATCTTCTTTAAGAAATATTGCTAATAAGGATGGTTTTAAAGCTTACGAAAATATTGATCGTTTAAGTGAAATCAAAAATTTAAAAAAGATTGATATAGTTTTTCTTGCTGTTAAACCTCAACAAATGGAAGAAACGATAAGGAATTTTTCTAAGCTAAATCTGCATAAATCAGTTTTTATTTCAATTGCAGCTGGACTATCTTTTTCTTGGTTCAGAAATAAAATTAATAAAGAAATAAAAATGGTTAGAGCAATGCCAAATTTACCAGCCTCTATTGGATTTGGTGTGACTGGTTATTGTAAAAGCAAAAACCTTAGTAAAGAGGAAGATAAAGATGTTTGTGCATTATTGTCAGCTTTTAGTAAAACAATTTATTTAAATAATGAAAGTCTTATTGATAATGTCACTGCGATATCTGGGTCTGGTCCTGGTTATATTTTTTATTTTGTTGAAGCCCTTACCCAAATAGGAATTGATCAAGGTCTTAAAATAAATGACGCTAAAACTTTAGCTAGAGAAACTTTAATAGGTTCTGCAAGATTGATTGAAAATTCCGATGTTGATCCAAAAACATTAAAGGAAAACGTTACAAGTCCTGGTGGAACTACTGAAGCAGGACTTATAATACTTGAATCAAAAAAAAATGGGTTATATCCTTTACTTAAATCAACGATTAATAATGCTGTAAAAAGAGCAAAAAAGTTGAATTCTGGTGGATAAATATATTTAATGAATTTAGATAATCAAAATTTAGAATGGAAAATATGTGAAGCTTATTTTTCAATTTTAGAAAAGAGTATGATATCTGAAGTTACTTTAGATCAACTTTCTATAGTAACTAAAATTGCAAAAGTAGAATTAGAGAAAATAGTACCAAATAAAACAGTAGATTATAGATTTTTTTTCTTAAAAATTCTTATTTCAAAACTTGACAGAGAAGTGTTGGCTGAACTTAAAGTAGACATAGCTGATGATACTGTTTCAAGTACTTATGACAAAATTTTAGAGGGTTTGTCATTAAGATTTGAAAAATATGCGGAATATAAAAATTCTTTTAAAATTTTAAGTAACAATTCTAAAGAAAGAATTGAGGTTTTTTTTAATATTTTCCAAGAAAATCAAAATTTTTTCGATAACCTTTTAAGTTTGATAGAAGGAGAACAAAATTGTGGAATAAAAGCTATTAAATCACTAGCTTTAAATCTTGTTTTTATAAGAAGCCTTAAGGTTTTTCTAAAAAATGAAGGTAAAGATATAGATGCAGTAGTTAGACATTTAGATAAATATTTAGGTGACATGCAAGATATAGGTTTTTTTATAGGTGTCCTAAAGAAATAATTATAACGGTAACAAAAGTCTAACCCTTAGACCACCAAGGGGACTATTCTCTAGAATTAATTCACCTCCATGATTTAATGCAGAGTTTTTGGCTATAGACAATCCAAGCCCTGTCCCTCCTGTTTTCACATTTCTTGAATTATCTAATCTGGTAAATGGTAAAACCACTTCATTTCTTTTGTCTCTTGGTATTCCAGGACCATTATCATCAATTATTATTTCGCTATGATCATCAAAAATTTGTATTTGAACATTTGCTTTACCAGCATATCTAATTGCATTTGTAAACAAATTTATTAAAGCTCTTCTTATTGATTGAACCTGCATTGGGAAAATAGGTATATTGTCCGTTGGGACAGAAATAGTTATTTTTTCACCCGAAGGATCAGATGTTTTGGCTGCTTGTTGAAGTAATTTAAATAGACTTGCATCAACCATTTGTTCTTCTCTTTCATTTCTGGCAAAATCTAAGTAACCATCAATCATTTCTTCTAGTTCAATTAATTCGTTTTCAAAATCTTTTTTTATTTCAGATGTTTCATCCATAACTGCCAATTGAAGTCTCATACGCGTTAAAGGGGTTTTTAAATCATGGCTAACTCCTGCAAGAAGAGAAGTTCTCTCTGAAATTTGTTTATTAATTCGATGTCTCATAGCTTGGAATGCTCTTCCAGCTATTCTTACTTCAGTTGCTCCTTCTATATTATAATCATCAACTTCTCTACCGAAACCTATCTGACGAGCTGCATTTGCCAACCTTAAAATTGGTCTTACTTGTCCTCTTAGAAAAATTATAGCAATAGAAAATAAAATCACAGAAGCGCCAATAGACCACATTATGAATGTAATACCTGTTGGTACAAACAAACGCTTATTATCTATATGCATTCTCACAATACCGTTTGCCAATTGTATGTCTACATAAAATTGACTAGAATTTTCAATAGATGATAAATAGAAAGGCTCTTCTATTCTTGATTGAAGAGAGGTTCGGAAATTTTTAAATTTAGCATTAAACGATTGATTAGGTTTTAAAATACCTCCTTCTAACCAATAAAAAATAATATTAAAATATTGCCTGGCTCTAACTGCGGATAATGCTCTTTGGTCTTTTGAAGGTTCATTACCTAGTTCGTCAATTAATAAACCTAGATCTTTAGCTAAATTTTTTGCCATATGCCTAGACACCCAGTCCCAGTGTCTTTCGTAAAATATTGAAACAGAAATTATTTGTACAAGAATTATTGGAACAAGAATTATTGCTAACATTCTGCCAAAAAGGCTTTTTGGTGTTATGTCACGCAATCTCATATTCTATACTTTGCTATTGATCTTCATTATCTTCTTCATGAGTTTGCAACATCCATCCAATACCACGAACTGTTTGTAAGTATATAGGGTATCTTTGATCAATTTCAATTTTTCTTCTTATTCTTGCAATAGCAACGTCAATTGACCTAGTCTCCATGTTACCACCTAGAGAATTATTAATATCATCTCTAGAAAAAGCTTTATTTGGTGATTTGCAAAAGCAATTTAATAACTTTTGCTCTGATGTTGTCAAATGAACAGGTATATTATTTTTATATAAGTTAAGGGATTTTTGATTAAAAGAAAATGGACCAAATTTAGTAGTTTCTGGATTTTCAGATTTTTTTATGCTTTTAGTGAGCCTTTTTAATATGTTTTGTATTCTAAGTAATAATTCTCTTGGTTCAAAAGGCTTAGTCATATAATCATCAGCACCATATTCCAGCCCATCAAGTCTGTCTTCAGGGCTAGACATAGCTGTAAGCATTAAGGATGGAATTGAGTTTGTTTGCCTTATTTCCTTTAAAAACTCTAGCCCATTTTGTCCTGGCATCATGATATCAATCACTAATAGGTCAAAAATTAGAGTCTCCATAATTTTCTTTGCCTGATTGGTATTTTCTACATCTGAAACTCTTAAACCATTATTTTCTAAAAATTGTTTTAATAAAAATCTTATTTTTTGATCATCATCAATAATTAAAATATGAAAATTATTTTTTTTTAAATCTTGATTATACATTTCTAAATTAGGTTTAATTTATATATGTTTTTATAATTAATAATTTAATTAAACTATATTAAATCTAGAATCAGTAAACAACTTAATTAATTACCAAACTTATTTCTTAATATTTGATTATTTAAGAATTATGTGGATTATATGTATTAACTAATTTTGGAGGTATTTTTTTGGATTACTTATCTTTTGACAGCCGAGAAGGTTATATTTGGTATAATGGGGATTTGATTGAATGGAAAAATGCTAATGTTCATGTATTAAATCATGGTTTACATTATGCAAGTTGTGTTTTTGAAGGTGAAAGAGCATATAGAGGTAAAATTTTTGAAACTGAAAAACACACAAAAAGATTATTTAATTCAGCTAAATCTCTTGATATGAAAATACCTTTTTCAGAAAAAGAAATAATAGAAGCTAAAGATGTTTTATTAAAAAAAAATTCACTTTCAGATGCTTATGTTAGGCCAGTTGTCTGGAGAGGTAGTGAGATGATGGCTGTTTCTGCTCAAGCTACAAAAATAAATGTAGCAATTGCTGTTTGGGAGTGGCCAAGCTATTTTGATCCAGAAGAAAAAATGCAAGGTATTAAACTAGATATTGCTAGATGGAGACGTCCGAGTCCAGACTGTGGACCTGTTCTTGCAAAGGCAGCTGGATTATATATGATCTGTACTTTGTCGAAACATGAAGCTGAAGCAAAAGGTTATAGTGATGCTTTAATGCTAGATTATAGAGGGCAAATAGCAGAAGCTACAGGAGCAAATATTTTTTTTAGAATGCCCGATGGTAAACTTCACACACCAATTGCAGATTGCTTTCTTGATGGAATAACTAGAAGAACTGTCATAAAACTTGCTGAAGATAATGGGATTGAAATTATTGAACGTAAGATTATGCCTGAAGAAATGGCTGAAGCAGAGGAATGTTTTTTAACGGGCACTGCTGCCGAAGTCACACCCGTCCAGTCGATTGGTGATTTTAAATTTAAACCCGGTGAGTATTGTCTCAAATTAACCAAAGCCTATTCAGACTTAGTTAATGGAAAATAGAACAAGAATTATTTTTCCCATTTTTTTAATGCTTCATTATCAGAATCATTAAAACTTACCCAATTTTTTTCACTATTATTTTCCTCTATTTTCCAAAATGGAGCTTTGGTCTTTAACCAATCCATTATAAAATTACATCCATCAAAAGCGTTCTGCCTATGTTTGGAGGATACACCTACAAAGACTATCTGGTCTAAAGGCTTTAAATTACCTACTCTGTGTATCACTGTTACACAAGTTATTTCCCATCTTTTAAAACAATTAACTATTATTTTTTCTATTTCAGATTCTGTCATTCCTGGGTAATGTTCTAATGTCATGGAATTTATTATTTGATCATTTTTTTCGTCATAACCTCGTACTACTCCAACAAAATTAACTATTGCACCAGTGTTATTATGTTGCTGTAAAATTTTTATTTCTTTAGAAACATCAAAATCTTCATTTTGAATTTTAATATTTATTTGTGGAGAATTATTAGTCATTTATCCGCCTGTAACTGGAGGGAAAAATGCAATTTCGTCATTATCACTGATATTCGTGTAAAAAGATGAATATTTTTTATTTACAGCAATTTTAATTAACTCTCTTTTCTCAAAAATTATATTATATTTTTCATCTATCTCATTCAAATAGTTGATCAGTTGAATAACATCAGTTATGTGACTTGGTAGCGAAACTTGTTCCTCTGATTTACCTACATGTTCTTTTATCCATGAAAAGTATTTTATAATCATAATTTATTCTCTATTAATTTCTCTATTAAAAAATTTCATTATTTTAGTGATATACTGCAGACCTGTTATAAAGGTAATAATTCCAGCTATCCATAAAAGAATATATGAAATTAAACCTAAAATCTCTAAATTGTAAAAAAAAATATTCGATCTCCAAACTAAAAAACTTCCACAAGCGATTAGTTGAATAGTTGTCTTCCATTTTGCTAAGAGGGTTACCTCTAATGAAATTTTATAAGAAGATATACTTTCCCTCAAACCCGAGATTAAAATTTCTCTTAAAACTATTAAAAGTGCAGGGAAAAATGCATAATAATAATCAAACATGTTTTCTGAAGCTAGAGCAAAAATTATCCCAATTACCAATAATTTGTCTGCTACTGGATCTAAAATTTTCCCAAAATTAGATGTTACATTATATTTTCTGGCAAAAAATCCATCAAAATAATCACTTATACCGGCTAAAATTAATATTGGCGTAGCCATTAAGGCCCCAATTTCACTGCCATATATGATAATTACTGGAATTACAATGGCTGCGATACTTCTAAATAAGGTTAAAACGTTAGGTATGATAGTTAACATTGAATTATTTTCCTTCATAATTTAACCTTAACGAGATTTTTAACTTAAGACTATCTTTAAAACAAAATAGACTTTTACAAAATTTATTTCAGTTAAAAAAATTAAATATTTTTTGAGCTATTGACTTATTGATTCCCTCAACTTTTAACAAGTCACTAATACTTGCTGTTCCAACCGCTTTTGCAGATCCAAATTCTTCCAAAAGGGATTTTTTTCGGGTTGCTCCAATACCATTAATTTCATCAAGTGGATTTTTGAAAATATTTTTTTTACTTTTTATCCTATGACCTGCAATAGCATATCTATGAACTTCGTCTCTTAATTTTTGAAGAAAAAATAATGTAGGATCATCTTTGTTAAATCTAAAACTATCAGAATTTTTTGTATAAAAATTTTCTCTACCCGCATCTCTTTTTATGCCCTTTGAAATTGCCAAAACTTCAATACTACTTATTTGTAAATCTTTAAGTACATTTAAAACTATGTTTAAATGTCCTTTGCCACCGTCAATGATTATTAAATCAGGAAATCCAGATGAATTTTTCCCTGCAAATCTACGTTTAATTACTTCCTTCATCATTAAATAATCATTATTATTTATAAACTCATCACTGATTTGTTTTGATGAGTTTTTATGCTCTGTCAAAATATTATATCTTCTATATAGTGACTTTAAAAAACCATCTTCGTTAAAAGCTATCATTGCACCTACGGGTGATTTTCCTTGATTATGTGAGTTATCATAAACTTCTAATTTTTGAATAGAATTTTTAAAGTTAAACGTTTGTTGCAAATTTTTGAGATTATTTTTATTTGAAGATCTTTCATAGATTTTTCTATTTAAATTTTCTTCTGCATTTTTGAGCGTTGATTTTATAATTTCTAATTTTTTTCCTCTTTGAGGTAGTTGAATTTTAACTTTTATTTTATGCTTTTTATGCAAAAGCTCTTCAATTAGACTTTTATCTTTGGGATTTAAGTTAACCAAAATATTTTTAGGGGGAACGTTTTTATCATAAAATTGACATACAAAGGCTTGCATAATCTCTTCTTCTAAAACATCAGTACCATTTTTACCTGGATTAGGAAAATACGATTTAGACCCATAATTGCGACCACTTCTAATTATTGTCATTTGAATTACAACTTTATTTTCAATTTTTCGTATCACAAGGAAGTCAACATCATTGACGTTTGGTATATTAATATTTTGACTTGCATTTACATCAGTAAGAGCTTTTATTCTATTTCTAAAAATTGCAGCTGCTTCAAAATTTTGTTTATTAGATGCATTGTACATTTTTTTTATTAAATTTTGTTTTATCGACTTTGAGTTTCCTTGTAAGAATTTTTTTGCTTCTTTAAGACTGTCTCGATAACTTTCTTTTGATATTAAATTTACACATGGAGCACTGCATCTTTTGATTTGAAATTGTAAGCAAGGGCGAGTCCTAGATTTAAAAATATTATCATTGCAAGTTCTTAATAGAAAAATTTTCTGTAGTGTTTCTATTGTTTTTTGAACTGTATTTTTTGAAACGAAAGGTCCAAAATAATCGCCCTTAATATTTCTTTGACCTCTATGTGCAGATAATTGAGGAAAAGAATGAGATAAATTGAATAAAATTGAACTAAAACTTTTATCGTCTTTAAGCAATATATTAAATATAGGTTCAAATTTTTTTATTAAATTAGATTCTAGGAGTAACGCTTCTATTTCTGAAGACGTAACAATTATATCCAATTTAACAGTGTTTGAAACCATATAACTTAATCTTGAGTTAAGTCTTTTTGGTTGAGTATAAAATTTAATTCTATTATTTAAATTTTTTGCTTTTCCTATGTACAAATATTCACTATTTTCTCCAATCATTTGATAAATTCCAGATTTGTTTGGAATTGTCAAAAGCTCATTTTTAATTATTTCAATCCCTTTACTCAGAGACGCTTTATTATTTTTAATCATTTAAAAATTTTCGTTTTTGATTAATTACATTTTAAATAATTTAATTTATTTTTTTTTATAATATGAACTCGTTTTAAAATTTGTATTAGGAATTGCCATCAAACCTAATTCTTTTTGTTGTAATTTTTTTATCTCATCTCGTATTCTTGCTGCTTCTTCAAATTCAAGATTGCTAGCTGCTTTCTCCATTTCGTTTTGGAGATCTTGAATTGATTCTTTTAAATTTTTTCCATTATTTTTTTTGTTTTTATTATCTTTATCATCATCATTATCACTTAGGTCTGCTAATATGTCAGAAATTTTGCTAATAACTGTTTTAGGAGTGATATTATTTTTTAAATTGTAACTTATTTGTTTTTTTCTTCTTCTATCAGTTTCGTCTATTGCGTATTGCATTGAACCTGTAATGTTATCAGCATATAGAATTACTTTTCCTTCAACATGTCGTGCAGCACGACCAATAGTTTGTATCAATGAAGTTTTTGATCTTAAATAACCTTCCTTATCAGCGTCCAGAATTGCTACTAATGCACACTCAGGGATATCTAACCCTTCTCTCAAAAGATTTATTCCAATCAAAACATCAAAAATACCTAGCCTTAAATCTCTTATTATTTCAATACGTTCTAAAGTGTCTACATCAGAGTGAATATATCTGACTTTTAAGCCTGCCTCAAACATATACTCACTTAAAGCTTCAGCCATTTTTTTTGTTAAGGTAGTAACTAATACTCTATTTCCTTTTTTTGATTGTTCCTTTGTTTCGTAAATAAGATCATCAACTTGAGTTTTTGTTGGTCTAATTGAAATTTCGGGATCTACCAGGCCAGTTGGTCTCAGAGATTGTTCAACAAAAACACCGTTTGTTTTATTTAATTCCCATTCCCCAGGAGTGGCCGAAACATGAATAGTATTGGGTCTAAATGCTTCCCATTCCTCAAATTTTAAAGGTCTATTGTCCAAACAAGAAGGTAATCTAAAACCATATTCAGCTAAAGTTGATTTTCTTCTAAAGTCTCCTTTATACATAGCTCCTATCTGACTAACTGTGATATGACTTTCGTCAGTAAAAACAAGGGCGTCATCTGGTAAATATTCAAAAAGTGTAGGTGGAGGCTCCCCAGGATTTCTTCCTGAGAGGTATCTACTGTAGTTTTCTATTCCTGGACAAGTTCCAGCGGCCAACATCATTTCAAGATCAAAATTTGTTCTTTGTTCTAAGCGCTGTGCTTCTACCAATTTATTACTTTTATATAAAATTTCTAAATGACTTTTTAATTCTTCTTTAATAGATTTAATAGCTTCGTTCAATGTTGGTCTTGGTGTGACATAGTGCGAATTAGCATAAATTTTTATCGACTTTAATGATGTAAGTTTTTCGCCTGTTAGAGCATCTATTTCAAATAATTCTTCAATTTCATCTCCAAAAAGAGTTATTCTCCAGGCTACAGTTTCTAAGTGTGCAGGAAAAATTTCAACTATGTCACCTCTAACTCTAAAAGTGCCTCTTACAAATGACATATCATTTCTTGTATATTGAAGTTCAGTAAATTGTCTCAGTAATGTTTGTCTAGGAATTTGTTGACCTTTTTTTAATTCAATTGTCATTTTTGAATATGTTTCAACAGAACCGATACCATAAATACATGATACAGAAGCAACTATTATTACATCCTTTCTTTCAAGAAGAGCCCTTGTAGCAGAATGACGCATGCGATCAATTTGATCATTAATACTAGATTCTTTTTCAATGTATGTATCAGATCTGGGAACATAGGCTTCTGGCTGATAATAATCATAATATGAAACAAAGTATTCAACTGCATTATTTGGAAAAAAATCTTTCATCTCTGCGTATAATTGTGCGGCCAATGTTTTATTAGGTGCCATTATCAATGAAGGTCTATTTAGTGAATTAATAATGTTTGCCATTGTAAATGTTTTACCAGAACCAGTTACCCCCAATAATACTTGATCTTTTTCATCATTTTGAATTCCAGAAACCAATTCTTTTATAGCCTCTGGTTGATCTCCTGTAGGTGTAAAGCTTGAATTTAAACTAAAAATGGATTTAGAGGGTATAATTATATTATTTTCAATTTTTTCAATATTATTCATATTAATAAATTTTTGATTAGATATTTGAAGTAATTATGTATATCAAATAATAACTAATTAATTAATAAAAAAGATGTTAGTCTCAAATAAATTGTAGTAAAGCTAAATTGTAATCATATATTTTGGAGTAGTTAAATGACTTTTATTTCTGACAGTTTAAATAGGATTAAACCTTCTGCAACAATGGTTATAACTGCAAAAGCTACTCAACTTAAAAGAGAGGGGAAAAAGGTCATTGGTTTATCATCTGGAGAACCTGATTTTGATACACCTCAACATGTTAAGCAAGCCGCCATTGATGCAATTAATAGCGGATATACAAAATATACTAATATAGAAGGTATCCCAGAATTAAGACAATCAATTGTAGAAAAATTCAAAAAAGATAATGATTTAAATTATGATGTAAGTAACGTCATTGTTGGAACTGGTGGAAAACAAATTTTGTTTAATGCTTTGATGAGTTCTTTGAATAAAGATGACGAGGTAATAATTCCAGCCCCTTATTGGGTTTCCTATCCTGATATGACATTATTAGCGGGTGGTAAACCAATATTTGTAGATTGTTCTTCAGAAACTAACTTTAAACTTACTGGTGAGGCTCTAGATAAGGTAATAACCAAAAATAGTAAATGGCTAATACTGAATAGTCCGTCTAATCCAACCGGATCGTGTTACTCCATAATTGAACTAGAAGAGATCGCAAATGTAGTTAGAAAACATGAAAATTTATATGTAATGACAGACGATATTTATGAATATATTGTATATGATAACTTTAAATTTTATACTTTGGCGCAAGTTGCACCAGATTTAAAAGATAGAATTTTAACGGTAAATGGTGTTTCTAAAAGTTATTGTATGACTGGTTGGAGAATTGGTTATGCAGCAGGACCATCATTACTTATCAAAGCAATGATTAAGATCCAAGGTCAATCGACATCTAATCCATCATCAATCTCACAGTATGCAGCATTAGCTGGTATAAGTGGAAGTAAAGAATTTTTAGAACCTTGTTTAAATGCCTTTGATGAAAGGAGACATCACGTCGTTGATAAACTTAATAGTATAGATGGTATTTCTTGCATTTTACCTGAAGGAGCGTTTTATGCTTACCCTAACGTATCAGGTTTAATAGGTAAGAAAACACAAAATGGAAAAATCCTCAAAAATGATTCTGAAATTGTAGAATGGCTTTTAGAGTCCGCCGAAGTTGCTGCAGTACCTGGGGTAGCTTTTGGTCTAGAACCATATTTTAGAGTGTCTTACGCAACTAGTTTAGAAGTTTTAAAAGAAGCAATGAACAGAATCGAAAAAGCTGTTTTAACTCTTTCTTAAATATTGAAGGTTTAAAATGGCATTTTATAAAATAAAGAAAGTTTGGAAATTAAAAGATAATAAAGTTACTCCAGAAAACTTTTATAATAGTAGAAGAGATTTTTTAAAAAAATTAGGTGCAGGCTCATTATTTTTACCAAGTGCATCATTAATAACTCTTCCTGCTTATAGTTCGCTTTATCCTCCGGAAGTGAATAAGTCTTATACAATCAGCAAACCCCTAACTCCTGAAAGTTTAGCGACAACTTATACAAATTTTTATGAGTTTGGATCAAGTAAAAATATTTGGAGAAGAGCCTCTAAGCTAAAGACTGAACCCTGGTCAATAACTATCGATGGGTTGGTAGATAATCCAATGGTTATTGACGTAAATGATTTAATAAAAAAACTTGGTGGTATTGAAGAGAGGGTTTATCGATTTAGATGTGTTGAAGCTTGGTCTATGACAGTGCCATGGGCGGGTTTCCCTTTAAATAAAATTTTATCACTAGTTGAGCCAAAAAAAGACGCAAAATTTTTAAAATTTGAAACTTTTTATGATCCTGAAATTGCGCCAGGTCAAAAACAAAAATGGTATCCATGGCCATATCAAGAAGGTATTACAATCGAGGAAGCTAAAAATGAACTAAGTTTTTTAGCTACTGGGATATATGGGAAAAAGTTGCCAAATCAAAATGGTGCTCCTTTTCGTCTTGTCTTGCCATGGAAATATGGTTTTAAGTCAATAAAATCAATTGTAAAGATAAGTTTCTTGGCTGAAAGGCCTATTGGTTTATGGGAAAAACTTGCTCCAAATGAATATGGTTTTTGGGCAAATGTTAATCCTAAAGTTTCTCATCCTAGATGGTCTCAAGAAACAGAACAGCAGTTGGGCATTGATGGGAGAATACCTACTGTTAAATATAATGGTTATGAAGAGCAAGTTTCTTACTTGTACAAAGGATTAGAAAAAACTTTGCAGGATAAACTCTTTAGATAAACATGGTTTGGTTTATGAATGATAAATAAAGCCAAAGTTGCAAATAATCATTTTAATTTAGGTGACTCCTTTTATCATATTGCCACACCAGCAAAGTTTCCTCGTCACATTTTAAGATTTAGAAATGATAGAGCTGCTAAATTACTTGACTTAGACCAATTAAGCGATAATGAGTGGATTAAATATTTTGGTAAATTTGAAAAACTTCCCGGGTGTCTTCATAAGCCATTAGCATTAAAATATCATGGCCATCAATTTGGTTATTATAATCCTGACTTAGGTGACGGAAGAGGGTTTCTGCTAGCACAAATTTTAGATAAAAATAATATTTTATGGGATTTAGGTACAAAAGGATCTGGACAAACAAAATATAGTAGAGGAGGGGATGGTAGACTTACTTTAAAAGGGGCAGTAAGAGAATTATTAGCAACTGAATTTTTGACTGCTTTAGGTGTGTCCACGAGTCAAACTTTTTCCATTATTGAAACTGCAGAAGAATTGCAAAGAAATGATGAACCCTCTCCAACAAGATCAGCTGTAATGGTTAGAAGAAGTAATAGTCACATTAGAATAGGTACCTTTCAAAGATTAAAATATTTAAATGAATATGATAATATTGCTTTATTACTAAACCATCTCTGTCAAAATTATTTTACTAATATTAAATCCAACAAAAGTATAAAATTTTTAGCTGAAGATATATTTTTGGAATGTGTAAAAAGAATTGCAGAATCAATTGGAAGGATTATTATTTCAGGTTTTGTTCATGGAGTTTTAAATACAGATAATTTTAATGTTACTGGAGAAGTGTTTGATTATGGCCCTTGGAGATTCATAGAATTTGCAAATACTTCTTTTACGGCTGCTTATTTTGATAATAATGGAAGATATTCTTTTGGGAGACAACCTGAGGCTGCGTTATGGGCATTAACGCAGTTAGGAAAAAGTTTGGATAAGTTTATAGACGAAAAAATAATAATTGAAACTTTGAGCCAGTTTTCTAAAAACTTTCATCAATCAATGAAAAAACATTTTTGTTGGAGAATGGGAATTGAAGATATTGATAGTAAAAATCTAAGTGAAATAATGACAACATTATTAAATGAAAGCGAAAAGAATAAAATTGATTATGCTAATATGTTTTATGATTTCTATGGAGGGGGAAGTTCGATTATAGATTGTATCAAAACTAATTACGGAAAAAAATATAAAATTAATGAATTTTCAAAAGTTATTGCAATTTTGAAACAAAGCTTGCCAGCTAAGGGTGCTTTAGAAAAGAAACATGAGTTAGATAAGAATAGGCAAAATATGTTAATAAGTGAAGTAGAGCATATATGGAGTGAAATAGACAAAAATAACAACTGGGAATTATTAAAAGAGAAGGTTTATAATATAAGAAAACTTGGAAACTTAATGGAATCCGAAAAACTTGTTAACATGTAAAATGGAATTTTCGTTTGTATGAAGTTTGTTTTTTTTAAATTTAAATAAATCACCTTCATAGTTTTTAACAATATTTAATTCCTGAAGATTTGATATAAAAGATGAAATCTTTTTATTCTCTTTTGAAAAGTGTGAAATAAATAAGGGCTTTGAGAGCGTGCTTATTTCTGAAATCATGTTAACGCTATCACTAGTAACTATAATGTAATCAATTATTTTCAAAATTTGTGGATAAGGGTTATTTTCATTTGGAGAAAATATCTTAAAATCACTTAAATGTTTTGAGAAGGCAGATTCTAATATTTTAATCGCTTTGTTCGGTGTTCTTCTAGACACAGTAACTATCAATTTTGCATCTAAGTTTTTGATACCATTTATTACCTTAGTGCAGAGATTATAATATTCGGAATTCTGAGGTTTTTGTTTTTTGCTGTTACCTCCAACCATCAATAAAACAGTTTTATTTTTTGTTTTTACTTTATTAAGACTTGGTTCTTTAAATTTTTTTATATCTTTTTCATCAAAAAAAGAAAGGGCACCTTTTGTTTGAATTACGTTTTTAGCTTTTATCCTATCGTGTTCAGGAATTAATAACAAATCGAAATTATTCAGAGATAATTTAGGGTTTTGGATATGTATAGTTTTAACATTGTTTTTTAAAATAGATTTGAGCGCTATTGATGAACCAGCCATCCTTCTACCAGTTGTAATAATAATTGAAGGTAATGAATCTGTAAGTAATTTTTGTCGTAAGAAATATGGAACATAGATTTTTCCCAATAAAGGAAATTTTTTCAAAAGATATGGAGGATTATAATGAATTAACTTAAAATTTTTTTTCAACATTTTTGCTAAAGCAACTGATTGATTTTCCATACCTTTGGTACCATCTGATATTATCCAAGTTTCATTTTTACTTAATGTCTTTATATTTTTTGCCTTTAATGTTCTATGAAATTCTAATTAAAAAAACATTTCTTGAAATAAAATTGTGTATTTTGTGGCTATATATTAATATTATTACAATAGTTTTCTAATCTTTATTATAAAGAAGTATTGATTAAATGAAAAATGAAAAAAACAAATTAGATAATATTGATTTAAAAATACTGAATGAGTTGCAAAAGAATGGTGATATTACTAATGTACAGCTTGCTAAGTTAGTAGATATTTCACCTCCATCTTGTTTAAGAAGAGTTAAATCATTAGAAAAAAAAAAATTAATTCTTGGTTATAATGCTATTGTTAACCCAGAATTGTTAGGTTTCAAAGTTATCGTATTTGCCTATGTAGGACTTGAAAGTCAAGCTGAAAATGATCTAAAGACATTTGAAAGTTATATATCTAATTTTCCTGAGGTCAGGGAATGTCATATGCTTGTCGGTGAAGTTGATTTTCTATTAAAAATAGTTGCCAAAGATTGGGACGATTTTCAGTTTTTTTTAACAAAAAATCTGACGCAGGCGCCAAAAGTAAGTAATGTCAAAACTTCGTTAAATATTAGGAGTGTTAAAAAGTTACCAGGTATACCCTTTGAAACTATGATTTAGGTATCTCGATAGATAAAATCTCATAATGCTTCGTGCCACTTGGAGTTTTAACAACAACTGACATGCCTTCTTCTTTTCCTATCAGTGCCTTCGCTATTGGGGATACAATAGATATAAGACCTTTTTCTAAGTTTGCTTCGTAAGGCCCTACTATTTGATAATTCATTTCTTGCTCATTGTCTTGATCTATTATATTTACCTTAGCACCAAAAGTAACAGTTTCACCTGAGAGTCTACTTAGATCAATTACTTCTGCTCTACTAATTACATCTTCAAGTTCTGAAATGCGACCTTCTATAAATGCTTGTTTTTCCTTTGCGGCATGATATTCAGCGTTTTCTTTTAAATCACCATGCTCTCTAGCTGTGGAAATCGACTGTATTACCTGAGGCCTTTCAATTTTCTTTAAATTATCTAATTCAAGCTTAATTTTTTCTAATCCAGAAAATGTAAACGGTACTTTTTCCATAGAAATGTTTCCATTAATTAAAATTTAATTAATTATAATACATAAATATATTTTATTCAAAATATGATTGAAGAGATTTTATATTTAATTGTGAACTCTTTAGAGCTTTTATAGCAAGAGTTGCTGCATCAGCTCCTTGGATAGTAGTATAGTAAGGTATTTTATTCAAAAGTGCAGTTTGCCTTAGAGAAAAACTATCTTTTATTGAATTTCTTCCTTCTGCCGTATTTATTACAAGTTGGATCTCTTTAGATAACATGGCATCAACAGCGTTTGGTCTACCTTCAATGACTTTTTTTATATATTGTGTCTGGATTTTATTCTCGTTCAAATATTTTGCAGTTCCTGCAGTTGCGCAAATTGTAAAGCCTAAATTTTTAAGATTAGTGGCTATAGCTACAATATTTTTTTTGTCATCATCTTTTATTGAGATGAAGACTTTACCTTCTAGAGGTAAGTTTATACTTGCCCCAAGTTGACTTTTCGCAAAGGCTTCTCCAAAAGTTAAACCTATGCCCATTACTTCACCTGTAGACTTCATTTCTGGACCAAGTATTACATCTGTTCCAGGAAATCTTGCGAAAGGGAAGACTGCCTCTTTAACGGATATGTGATTAATATCTTTATTTAATAATTTAAAATCATATAATCTTTTACCTATCATTATTTGTGACGCAATCTTAACAAGTGGTATTCCAGTTGATTTGGCGACAAAAGGTATTGTTCTGCTTCCACGAGGGTTAACTTCTAATATAAATATTTTTTTATTTTGAATTGCAAATTGTATGTTTATGAAGCCAATAACATTCAAAGATTTTGCAAGTTTTTTAGTTTGTAAAATTATTTCATCAATTATTTTTTTATCCAGAGTTTGGGGAGGAAGAGCGCATGCAGAGTCTCCAGAATGTATCCCTGCCTCTTCTATATGTTCCATAATACCTGCAATGAATGTTTCATTTCCATCTGAAATAGCATCAACATCAACCTCTATTGCGTTTTTTAAAAAACTATCAATTAAAACTGGGTTATCACCAGAAACTTGTACTGCTTCATTTATATATGTTTGTAATTGGTCTTGATTATGTACTATTTCCATAGCACGACCACCAAGAACGTAACTAGGTCTTATTACTACGGGAAAACCAATTTTTTTGGCAATTTTGGAGGCTTCAAATTTACTGCTTGCTACATCATTTAAGGGTTGATTTAATTTTAAATTTTGTAATAATTGTTTAAAACTTTTTCTATCTTCAGCTAAATCAATTGCTTCAACCGAAGTTCCTAAAATTTTAACGCCAACTTTTTCCAAACTGGCAGCAATTTTGAGCGGAGTTTGTCCTCCTAATTGAACAATCACGCCAATTACAGTACCGTTTTGCTTTTCTTTTTCAATAATTGAAAAAACATCCTCGTGACTGAGAGGTTCAAAATATAGCTTGTCTGAAGTATCGTAGTCAGTTGATACAGTTTCAGGGTTACAATTAATCATTATTGTCTCAAACCCAGCATCTGATAAACTATAAGCTGCATGAACACAACAATAATCAAATTCTATTCCTTGCCCAATTCTATTAGGGCCTCCTCCTAGTATAACAACTTTATTTTTTTTTGAAGGATAAGATTCACACTCATTATTTCTATTTTGTTCGTATGTACTGTAAAGATATGCAGTTTCAGAAAAAAACTCTGCAGCACATGTATCAACTCTTTTATATGATGGAAAAACTCTAAACTTTGATCTAAGTTCATGGATTTTTTCAACATTAATTTGAGTTATTTCAGAGATACGTTTATCAGAAAATCCCATAGATTTTACATTCCTTAGCAATGTCTCATTCATAGCAAAATCATTTGATTTCAGATATTTCTCCACTTGTACTATACCTAAAATTTGTTCTAAAAACCATTTATCCCAACCTGTAATATTAGAAATTTCTTCAATTGAAATTTTATTTCTTAAAGCTGTTGCTATTCTCAATATTCTTTCTGGGACTTGTTCAGCTAGCCAGCCAGAAATAATATCTTTATTATTTAAATTTTCATTTTGATATGGGAAAAACACATCATTTAGACCAGATAAACCAGTTTCAAGAGATCTCAATGCTTTTTGAAGAGACTCTTGAAAAGACCTGCCAATGGCCATTGCTTCGCCAACTGATTTCATAGATGTAGACAAAAAATTATCACAACCATGAAATTTTTCGAAAGTAAAGCGAGGGATTTTTGTTACAACATAGTCTATTGTAGGTTCGAAACTAGCAGGTGTAGATTTTGTGATATCGTTTTGTAATTCATCTAAACTATACCCAACAGCAAGTTTAGAAGCAATTTTAGCTATAGGGAATCCTGTTGCTTTCGATGCAAGGGCAGATGATCTACTTACTCTGGGGTTCATTTCGATCACAATTAGTCTACCATTAGATGGGTTAAGAGCAAATTGTACATTTGAACCACCTGTATCAACCCCAATCTCCCGTAAAACTGCAATGCTCGCATTTCGCATCTTTTGATATTCTTTGTCAGTTAAAGTCAATGCTGGTGCCACCGTAATAGAGTCTCCTGTATGAACCCCCATTGGATCAACATTTTCAATAGAGCATATTATAATACAGTTATCTGCATTATCTCTTACCACCTCCATTTCATATTCTTTCCAACCTAACAGTGATTCTTCGATAAGGACTTCCGATGTAGGAGACAATTTTAGACCATTTGATACAATTTCAAGAAATTCTTCTTTATTATAAGCTATACCACCTCCCTCTCCACCGAGTGTGAAAGAAGGTCTTATTATTGCAGGTAACCCAACAAAATCTAATGATGAAATCGCTTGATCAAGATTTTTTGCTATTTTGGCTTTCGCAGATTCTAAACCAATTTTATTCATACTTTTTTTGAATAATTCACGATCTTCTGCTTTATTTATTGATTCAGGTTTTGCTCCAATGATTTCAACATTATATCTAGTTAGAATACCTGAATTGTATAGATCTAAAGTGGCATTAAGTGCTGTTTGTCCTCCCATAGTTGGTAGAATTGCATCTGGCTTTTCAATTTGTATTATTTTTTCTATGGTATTTCTTTCTATTGGCTCAATATATGTTGAATCAGCCATAATAGGATCTGTCATAATAGTTGCAGGATTAGAATTGATTAGTATTACTCTAATACCTTCTTCTCTAAGTGCTTTACAAGCTTGAGCTCCCGAGTAATCAAATTCGCAAGCTTGTCCAATTACTATAGGCCCTGCTCCAATAATTAAAACTGAATTGATATCTTTACGTTTTGGCATTTTTTGATACTTTTATTAGATTTAAAAAATCTTCAAATAAATAAGATGATTCAGTTGGCCCAGGAGAGGCTTCAGGATGGTACTGAACAGAAAAAATTGGAAGCGTTTTGTGTTTAAGGCCTTCTATTGAATTATCAAATAAAGAAATGTGCGATACTTCCAAGCAGTTAGGTAAAGTATCAAGGTCTATTTGATATCCATGGTTTTGACTCGTAATTTCTACTTTTTGGTTAGATAAATTTTTGACTGGATGATTGGCACCTCTATGACCTTGAGACATTTTACTTGTCTTTGCCCCAAAAGATAATCCAATTAGCTGATGCCCAATACATATTCCAAAAACAGGTATTTTAAGTTCAAATATTGCAGTTAATAATTTTCTACATTTTTTTTCTGTAGCTGAAGGATCTCCTGGTCCATTAGACAAAAATATTCCATCTGGATTGATTTTATTTATGTCCTCAATGGTTGTGTTTTCGGATAAAACATTTACTTCTGCATTTAAGTTCACAAGGTGTCTAAGTATGTTATATTTTACACCAAAATCAATAACTACAATTTTGGGTTTAAAGTCTTTATGATTTAAAATTTCTGGCGAAATTAATTTGTGTGTACTTTCTTTGAATTGGTATCGTTTTTTAGTTGTTATAGATGAAGAAAGATTTAATCCATCCATTTTAGGATGTTTTTGTAGTTCACTTTTTAACTCTTCTATTTTAAAATTACCATTTGCTTCAAAACATATTGCTGCATTACAACTTTTATATTTTCGAATTGTTTTGGTAAGTAAACGTGTGTCAATGCCGGAAATACCTGGTATTTCATTTTTTACTAGCCATTTATTAAAGCTTATTTCTGATCGCCAATTTGAATCATTTGTAGGGTGTTGTCTTACAACAATACCTGCAATAGACTTGGCATTGCCTTCTTCATCAAATTTATTAGAGCCTATGTTGCCAATATGTGGGAAGGTAAAAGTAATTATTTGTCCAGTATATGACGGGTCAGTGATTATTTCTTGATATCCTGAAAAAGAGGTATTGAAACATATTTCGCCGAAACATTTTTTTTTTGAACCAAAGGATCTTCCAAAAAAACATGAGCCATCATCTAAAATTAATATACAATCTGATGTAATTTTTTTATTTATTGAATTTAGATCAAACGGAATATAACCCTTATTACCTAACTTGTTATCATTGTTAACATTATCCATTCAACACCAACATGCTCTCTAAAATGGCGGCCTTAATAGAAAAATTTTTTTTAATTTTTTGGGATTAAGAAAGTAATAATTTTTACAAAAAATTTTCATCAAGAATGTAAATAAATTGTATTATTATCTACGTCAATAAAATTTAAAATTATTTGATTAAAATTTTATAGATTATGTTACTAATTTTTTTAAAATAAAATTTGTTTAATTTATTTCAAATAACATCCTTAGGAAAAAAAATGAAAATCAGAGAAAAAGTTTCAAAAAATTTAAAAGATGCAATGATTAAAAAAGATACTAATTTAATAAACACCCTTAGACTTATATTAGCAGGGATAAAAGAAAAAGACATAATATCCAAAGGTAAAGGATATGATACGGAAATTAATGACAAAGAAATTATATCATTACTTCAGACTATGATAAAACAAAGAAAAGGATCCGTTGAGTTGTATACGCAAGGTAATAGAGTTGATTTAGCAAATAAAGAAGAAAACGAAATTAAAATAATTTCAAATTTTTTGCCAAAACAACTTTCAAATCAAGAGATCAATGAAATTGTAAATAATACTATTAAATCATCTAATTTAAATTCCATCAAAGATATGGGTCAAGCAATTAAAATTATTAAAGAGCAATATGACGGAATGATGGACTTTGGGTATGTTAGTAAAATTATTAAAGAAAAACTTTTAAACTTATAATATTTTAACATACTCACTTTGTAGCAAAGACATGGACTTAAAAGAAGAAATTAAGAATTCAATCAGACTTTCTGAGGTTATAGGTAAAAATATATCTCTCAAGCGACGAGATAATAATAATTATGTTGGTCTTTGTCCGTTCCACAAGGAAAAGACACCTTCATTTAATATTTCTGATGATAAAGGATTTTACCATTGTTTTGGTTGTGGAAAAAATGGAGATATATTTAATTTTTTAATGGAGACGGAAAATTTATCATTTGTAGAGGCATTAAATAAATTAGCAGACCAAGCAGGTATAAATATTAGTAAACAAAAATATTTAATAGACCCTAAAACCAAAAATCATTTTCACCTTCTGAAAAGAGTTTTAGAGTCTTATATAAACAACTTAAATGCCCCTATAGGTGAAAAAGCAAGAAATTATTTACATCAAAGAGGTTTTAGCAAATCAACCATAAGTAACTTTAATTTAGGATATTCAGGTAATTTAAAATCTAATCAATATTTAGTCTCTTCTTTGTTAAAAGAGGGGTTTTCATTAAAAGACTTTATTGATGTAGGTTTAGTGAAACAAAGTGAAAACAAAAATTTAGTTTTTTACTTTCAACAAAGAATTATGATTCCTATATCAAATAATTCTGGCAAAGTAATTGCATTTGGTGGCAGGATTTTAGGAGAAGGAAATCCAAAATATTTGAATTCTCCTGAAACATATCTTTTTCAAAAAAGTAAACAAATATTTGGTGTGTATAATTCAAAAAAAATACTTCACAAAAAGCGTTTTATAATTTGTGAAGGTTATACAGATGTTATCTCTCTTCAATCTCATGGTTACCCCGCTGTAGCTTCTCTTGGAACTGCATTAACTGAAAGCCAAATAGAATTAATTTTCAATATTGTTGATGAAGCTTTTTTAATTTTTGATGGAGATATAGCTGGTAAAAATGCTATGGAAAAAATTTTTCAAAAACATCTTCCAAAATTGAAATTAAACAAAAAATTAAAATTTGTTTTTTTACCAGATGGTTTTGATCCAGAAGAATTTATTAACATGTATGGATTAGATAAATTTGAAAATCTTTTAGACAAAGCAAGTGGGGTTTTTGAAACGCTATGGCTACAAGGATTAAAATTTATCAAACAAAACGAACCTGAAAGTTATGCATATTCTTGGAATTATTTAAGAAAAAAAGTGAATACAATTGAAAACAACAACATCAAAACAGCCTTTCGGGATGAAATAGAAAAAAGAATAAGACTTTTTAGAGAGGGAAACAAAAATTTTTATGTAAAAAAACAATTTTCAAACACAAATAATCAAAAATTATTTTCTTCTAAAAAACATATGCCTAAAACAGGAGTTGAAATTAAAATTGGTGCTATTATTTATCTTATGCTAATATATCCAAAAATATGTGTAATCTTTGATGAAAAACTATCTTTGTTAAGTTTTAAAAACAGGGATTTTAATAATCTAAAAAACTCAATTTTAAGTTTGGTTAATAATATCCCCGAAATAACTTCAAAAGATCTGCTACAACAAATGATTGATAAAGGTTTTACTGTTCAAATAAACAATTTTATGCAAATTAATTATCCTACAAGATTGAACTTGGATCTTGAGCAATTAAATGAAGAGAATGTATGTACTATTTTTAAAGAGTTATTGAATTTATTAGATCCAAGGAATATTTAATTTTTATTATTTATATTTATTTTGAAATGTTTTAAGAGTGAGTTAACTTATGCTAGCCAAAAATGAAAATAAAAAAAACACTCCTAAATTAGGAAATGATGGTCCTATTTTAGATCTTAATAATTCAGCAATTAAGTCACTCATAAAAAGAGGAAAACTTAATGGTTTTGTTACACTTGATGAATTAAATCAAGCATTGCCTCCAGGAGAATATTCATCTGAGCAGATAGAAGATATTCACTCAGCAATTAATGATATGGGTTTTAATATCATTGATCAGCAAGAAGAAACATCTTTAGAAGAAGTGGAAGACAAAAATGCTGGAAATTTGTCTGATGAAGAAGGAGCAAGATCTGACGATCCTGTTAGAATGTATCTTAAAGAAATGGGTTCGGTTGAACTTTTATCTAGAGAGGGTGAAATTTCTATCGCCAAAAGGATAGAAGCTGGAAGAGAATTAATGGTGGGAGGTATTTATGAATCTCCATTAGCGATGAGAGCTTTTCTTAAATGGAGAGATGAAGTTGACGATGGCACTATGCTATTAAGAGATATAATTGATTTGGAAACCACATATTCTAGAATTAATGGTGGTGCTAACGAACCTGTTATTAATAATGGAAATATTGGTAACCTTAAATTAAATGATTTGAAAACTCAGATTAATTCAGAGGACTTTGCTGAGAAAAAACCTAAAGAAGAAAATATAAATACTCAAAATAGTCATGAAAATCAGAATTTAGATGAAAATGACAATGAAGATGAAAATGATGAAGATAATGACGATGAAATAAATCTCTCATTAGTGGCAATGGAAGCAGAGGTTAAAGATCAAATTTTATCAATGATAGATGAAGTTGCTAAAACATTTAAGGAAATTTTAACTCTTAGCGAAAGAAGAATAGCAAGGTTAAGAAAAGGTGAAGCTTTAGTTGCTCGCTCTGAAAAGCGATTATTAGAATTAAGGATTATTCTAATTGAGCAAATGGAAAAAATTTATCTTAATCACAACAGACAAGAAGAGTTAATTGACCAAATGTATGGCCTAAACCGACTAATTACTAATGTAGAAGGATCTTTATTAAGGTTAGCTGAAAACTCTGGAGTTAAGAGAAAGGATTTTATCAGTAGCTGGGTAGGTAACGAAATTTATCATAATTGGGCGATTAAGCCTGGAAAATCTAAATCATGGGAAAAATTTACTGAAAATCATAATGACGAAATAGTTAGAATTTGTGACCAGGTATTTGATTTTGTAAATAATGTTAGCATGCCAGTGCAAGAGTATAAAAAAATTATTCAAGTTATTCAAAGAGGTGAAAGAGAAGCTGCACGAGCAAAAAAAGAAATGGTGGAGGCAAACCTAAGATTAGTTATATCTATTGCAAAAAAAATATACTAATAGAGGATTACAGTTTCTAGATTTAATTCAAGAAGGAAATATTGGCCTAATGAAGGCGGTAGATAAATTTGAATATAGACGAGGCTATAAATTTTCAACTTATGCCACTTGGTGGATTAGACAAGCTATTACAAGATCAATTGCAGATCAGGCTAGAACAATTAGAATTCCTGTTCATATGATTGAAACCATTAACAAACTAGTTAGAACATCAAGGCAGATGCTTCATGAAATAGGAAGAGAGCCTACTCCTGAAGAATTATCAGATAAAATTTCAATGCCTCTTGATAAAGTAAGAAAAGTTTTAAAAATTGCCAAAGAACCTATCTCTTTAGAAACACCAGTTGGTGATGAAGATGATAGTCATCTTGGAGATTTTATAGAAGATAAAATGGCTGTACAGCCCTTAGAGGCTGCGATTCATGCTAATTTAAGAGAAACCACAACCAGGATCTTAGCAAGTCTTACACCAAGAGAAGAAAGAGTTTTAAGAATGCGTTTTGGAATTGGTATGAATACGGACCATACACTTGAAGAAGTTGGACAACAATTTAGTGTAACTAGAGAGCGTATAAGACAGATAGAAGCTAAAGCCTTACGAAAGTTAAAGCATCCAACAAGGTCAAGAAAACTAAGATCATTTCTTGAGAATTAAGTATTAAACTTTACATTCTTGTACTTTACATAATTTAATGGTGCTTGTATAAGTCTTTTAAAAATATTTATAAAGGCCTGTAGCTCAACTGGTTAGAGCCCTCCGCTCATAACGGAGTGGTTGGGGGTTCAAGTCCCTCCAGGCCTACCAAACTTTTGATACGAACCAACATTTTTTTATATAATTATATTTTTACTTTTAAATTAAATAATAATAGAGTCAAAATCAAATTGGCTAATAATTTTAGGATCTAATTTGAAAAAAAAATATAAAGAATTGCGAAGTTACAAATGGTTTGCACCTAATGATGTTAGATCATTTGGTCATAGATCTAGAGCTATGCAAATGGGGTTAAATAAAGATGATTGGGAAAATAAACCAATTATTGGGATTATTAATACCTGGTCTGATATACAACCATGTCATATGCATTTTAAACAAAGGGTTGAAGACGTTAAAAAAGGAATTTATCAATCAGGTGGGTTCCCAATCGAACTTCCAGCAATTTCTCTTGCTGAAATGTATGTCAAACCTACAACTATGTTATATAGAAATATGTTGTCAATGGAGGTTGAAGAACTTATAAGATCACACCCTATTGATGGTGTTGTTTTAATGGGAGGTTGTGACAAAACAACACCTGCTTTAACGATGGGAGCAATTACTCTAAATTTACCAACAATTTTTTTGCCAGCTGGACCTATGTTAAGAGGTAATTTTAAAGGTAAATTTTTAGGAAGCGGATCTGATGGATGGAAATATTGGGATGAATTAAGAGCAGGAAATATAACACAAAAAGATTGGGAAGAAGTTGAAACAGGTATTGCTAGATCTTATGGACATTGCATGACCATGGGGACGGCGAGCACAATGACAGCAATAGCAGAAGCAATAGGTCTTTGCCTGCCTGGTGCAAGCTCCATTCCTGCAGCGGACTCTAATCATATTAGAATGTCTACTAGTGTAGGAAAAAGAATAGTTGAAATGGTATGGGAAGATTTGACGCCTAGAAAAATAATAACGGAAAGATCTATTGACAATGCTGTTACTGTTGCAATGGCGATGGGTTGTTCTACTAACGCTATTATTCATTTGATAGCAATGGCAAGAAGAGCTGGTATTAAATTAACAATAGATGATCTAGATAAAAAGGGAAGAATAATTCCTTTAGTTGCTAATATAAGACCTTCAGGAAAAAATTATCTAATGGAGGATTTTTTCTATGCTGGTGGTATTTTGGCATTGATGAATTCCTTGGCATCTAAACTTAATTTAGATGAAATAACTGTATCAGGTTCCAAATTAGGTGAACTTATAGATGGCAAAGAAACGCTTAATAAGGATGTAATTCGCTCCTTAGACAATCCTATTTATGAGGAAGGATCATTGGCTGTGTTAAAGGGTAATTTAGCTCCAGATGGTTGTGTTATAAAACCGGCTGCTTGTGATAAAAAACTTTTGAAACATAAAGGTCCAGCTATAGTTTTTAATAGCTATCCAGACATGAAAGAAATAATTGATAGCAATGATTTAGATGTAACAGAAAATCATGTTTTGGTATTAAGGAATGTTGGACCTGTTGGTGGGCCTGGAATGCCAGAGTGGGGAATGATGCCAATACCAAAAAAGCTTCTTAAAAAAGGCATACGTGACATGGTCAGAATTTCTGATGCAAGAATGAGTGGAACAAGTTATGGAGCGTGTATTCTTCATGTAGCTCCTGAAAGTTATGTAGGTGGTCCATTATCATTATTAGAAACAGGAGACATTGTAGAAATAGACGTAGAATTAAGATCAATTAACATGCTTGTGGATGAAAAGACTTTGCTCGAAAGAAAAAGGAAATTTAAAAAGAACAATCCAAAAGCAGGAAGAGGTTGGTTATGGATGTATAGTAATCATGTGCGACAAGCAAATGAAGGTTGTGATTTTGATTTTTTAGAAAGTGATTTTGGAATTTCTGCAAAAGAGCCAGATATATTTTAGAGCTTAAATATGTTACCAAGTGAGTTAAAAAAAATTTTTTCAAAATCAAGTGTGGCAACAATTTGTACTGTTTTGTTCAAAAAAGGACTTAAAAATCAATTCATTCAAGGAGTTTCACCGCTAAATTCAAAATTACCAAATATGGTAGGATTGGCTTATACTGTTAGATATATTCCAGCTAGGGAAGATCTTAATGGTATAGAGGTATTTAAAAATCCAAAACATCCACAGCGTTTAGCTATTGAGGAATGTCCAAAAGATTATGTTTTGATTTTTGATAGCAGAAAAGATCCAAGAGCTGCATCAGCTGGTGCTATTCTTGTTACAAGATTAATGATTAGAGGATGTGCCGGCGTTGTAACCGATGGTGGATTTAGAGATTCAGATGAAATAAAAAAATTAAAAATACCCTCCTACCATAAAAGACCATCTTCTCCAACAAATCTTACTTTGCATCAAGCTATAGATATAAACAAACCTATTGGGTGTGGAGATGTTGCAGTTTGGCCAAATGATTTAATTGTAGGAGATAATGAGGGTGTTGTTGTAATACCAAATGAAATGATAAAAGAAATTTCTGAAGAAGTTAATTCTATGACTATTTATGAAGATTACGTAATAGATAAGGTTCAAAAAGGTGCATCTATCAGAGGCTTATATCCATTGACTGACGAAAAAGAAAAAAAAGTATTTGAAAATTGGTTAAGGACTAAAAATAAGGATTAGATTATATATGAGGTTAAAATATGGATAATAATGAAACAAATATAAATGCTTCTAAGGCTATACTCTTAAATGACTCAGACAATATTATCATTGCAATAAATAATATGAATGCCAATGAATATTTAGAAGATTTTGATATTACATTAGATGCTCCAATACTTTCAGGTCAGAAAATTGCAAAGACAGATATTGTTAAAGATAGTCCAATTTACAAATATGGTACAATTATAGGCTTTGCTGATTCAGATTTAGCCAAAGGTCAAGTGTTAAGTAATTTAAATGTTGTTTTCAAAGAATTTGGGCGAGAACATGAATATTGTTCAAAGTATAGACCAACTAGATTTGTCAATGAATCAAGCAAAAGAACATTCTCAGGTTTTAAAAGATCAGATGGACGTGTTGGTACAAGAAATTTTATTGCAGTAGTATCAACGGTAAATTGTTCAGCAACTGTTGTGCATGAAATTGCAGCGTATTTTACACCAAACAAACTTATTAATTATCCTAATGTAGATGGTGTTGCTGCCTTTAGTCATTCAACTGGTTGTGGAATGGAATTATCAGGTGAGCCAATGAATTTGTTAAATAGAACTTTAGGTGGCTATATAAATCATCCAAATGTTGTTTCATCTCTAGTTGTTGGTCTAGGTTGTGAAAGGTGTCAGGTTGGCGGACTTTTTTCTCATCAAGGACTTACTGAAAATACAAATTTAAAAACTTTAGTTATGCAAGATAATGGCGGTACTACTGCAACAATTAAAGCAGGAATTGAAATTGTAGAAAGTATGTTAGAAAAGGCGAACAAAATCTCTAGAGAAGAAGTGCCTTTATCTAATCTAATGGTTGGCCTTCAGTGTGGAGGATCAGACGCTTTCTCTTCTATTTCTGCTAATCCATCTTTAGGGAAAGCTGTTGATATTCTTGTAAGTCATGGTGGTACCGCTATTTTGTCGGAAACACCTGAAATTTACGGTGTTGAAAACACTTTAACTGCAAGAGCTAAAAATTCTTCGGTCGCAGAAAAATTATTGGATCGTGTAAACTGGTGGAAGAATGTTTATGCGGTAGGTCGTGACGTACAAATAAATGGGATAGTTAGCCCAGGAAATCAAAAGGGAGGTCTTGCGAATATTTTAGAAAAATCTCTGGGTTCAGCAATGAAGGGTGGAACGACTGGTTTAATGGAAGTATACAATTATGCAGAAAGAGTTAATGAAAAGGGATTTGTTTTTATGGACACACCTGGTTTCGACCCTGTTTCAGCAACTGGTCAGATTGCAGGTGGAGCAAATTTGATAGCATTTACTACAGGTAGGGGATCATGTTTTGGTGCCAAACCAACTCCTTCAATAAAATTGGCAACAAATTCTTATCTCTATAAAAAAATGCATGAAGACATGGATATAAATTGTGGTTTAGTGATTGACGGAGATAAAGACATTCAAGAAATGGGTAAAATAATTTTTGAAGAATTTATTTTATTTGCTTCAGGTAAAAAATCAAAGAGCGAAATCCTAAACCTTGGCCGCCATGAATTTGCTCCTTGGCAAATTGGAATCACAGGTTAATCTTTCATGTAAAATTTTAATAGATATACTCTTATCGAAGATGCAAGTGATGTTTTTCTATTTTTATCTATATTAGTAATCAAATTTTCTACAGAACATTTTTGTTCATTAGCAATATTTTTTAAAGCATCCCAAAATTCTTTTTCTAGGGATAATGACGTCCTGTGTTTTTTTATAGTTACTGATTTTTTTATCAACATTTTTCTTTTAATTCGAAAAAAGCCACTAATTCAACATGTGCAGAGAATAAAAATTGATCAATTGGTTGGGCCCATTTTAATTTATAATCAGTTTCAAGCAATTTCTTAGCATCTCTTATAAATGTATTAATATTACAAGATACACTGATGACAATTGGTATCTTTGATTTAGCTATGTTTGAAAATTGCAAATTTGCACCCGATCGAGGTGGATCAACGATAATTGCATCATATTTAGCAAGCTCGTCTGATGTTAAAGGGAAATTTTTTAAATCTCTTACTGTTGTTTTAACTCTATTCCCAACACCTTCTTTTCGACTGGCAATATCTATGGCTTTTAAAGACTCATTGTCTAATTCAAAAGCATGTATCTTATATTTTTTTTTTAATAATGGCAAAGTTATTGTACCACTACCACAAAAGAGTTCACAAATCAGTTTTGTTTGTTTATTTTCATTTAATCCTTGTATGACGCTATCAAGAATTACATTTTCCCCTTCTACAGTTGCTTGAAGGAATCCACCTGGAGGAGGATAAGTAGTAGATAAAAAAGGCTTGTTAGATAAAATTGGAAGATCTCTTGTAAATAGTAATTCGCTAGTATTATCCTCTAATCTTCTATGAAATCTAATAACCTTACTGTTTGAAACATCCTCAATAAAGGTATTTAATTTATGATAGTTAATTTTATCTATACCTTTTATAAGAAGGTCTACCCCGTTATCTAAAAGGTTCGCATGAATATCAATCTCATCACCTACACTAAGAAGTCTGTGCAATGGTTTTTCTAATGCATGAATAAATTTTTCAAGTTCTAAGTCGATTATTATACATTTTTCAATTTTTGTAATAAATTTACTTCTGTACTCATTAAATCCAATTATTGTATTAAATTTATTTTTTTTTGCTTTTAATTTAATATGTCTTCGACTTCTTATTGATGATGTTTTTATTGGTTTAATGTTTGTTGTTTGAGATATCTTAAATATTGGTAGAGAGATTTTGTTAATTTTCCAAGATGAATAATCTTCAAAATTCCAATGCTGAAGTAAACATCCACCACATTGAAAAAAATGTTCACATTTAGGATCGATTCTTTTTTGTGATGGTGATTTTATTTCAACTAAAGAAGCTCTGATACCCTCAGAAGTTGAAAGAATTGGTTTAACAACAACTATTTCATCAGGCAAAGTAAAGGGTATAAAAAAAGTGTAATCACTCTTTCTAAAATTGATTTCAGTTGTCAAGTTAGAGACCCCTTCGCCCCTAGATCCAATATGTTTTATTGTTAAGAGTCTGTTATCAATATTTTTTTGTAATTTTTGATGCCTTTTCATTTTGAAAATTTTTTAGAACACTGCCATATAATTCTACCGCTTATAACTATAAGATCTGAGTTAATTTGGAAAGGATAAAAATTATTTAAATATGGTTTTACGCTTAATTTACCCTGGTTTAATCTACTTAATTCAATGGCAGCTAAAAAGTAACTTTTTCCGTCGTTTAGCAAATATATATCAGGTTTAATAAATTTTTTCATACTTACATCTACAATGGAGGTTATATGGCCATCTGAGGTAAGAGTTTGAAAGTAAAATAAATTTTTTTCATTAAAAAAATCTAAGTCAATTAACAATTTTCTGGAAAATGATATATTGTTTATATCATTAATATTGTTATCTATATTTCTTAACACTAAAAATTGTTCTTGTTGAGAAAGATCCTTTAACCAATTTGGTATCAATTCATTTACATTCACATCAAGTATTTCAGCCAACATGAATCTATACTCTTCGGGGAGAACTTTTGGAGTACCTCTATAAAGATATTGTTGTAAATAAGCATCATTTTTTTTTATATTTCTTGATAAATCACGAAGATTATATTTCTTTTTTTTTATTAACTTTTTAATCTTCTCTCTTACATCGTTGTTATCAACACTTGTTTTAGTGTTGATATCTTGTGAGTTAATAATTTGCTTATTTTGATCTCTCGATGCTTTCATTTGCCAAGCCGATTAAATAATTTTTAATTTCTGTATTTGGAAGTTTTTCAAGAGATTTAACGGATAAAGAAATAAATTCTTGAGTTTTCTTTTTGCATTCATCAAAAATATTATATTTATTAAAAATGTCAATTGCATTATTAAAATCATGTTTTTCTTGATCTAATTCTTTTAGAGTTTTTATCCAAAATTGTTTTTCTTTAGTATTACTTTTTTGCCAAGCCAAAATTACAGGTAGTGTGGTCTTTCCCAATTTAAAATCATCTCCTAAGTTTTTTCCCATTTTATTTGGTAAATTATTAAAATCCATAAGATCATCTACAATTTGAAATGCTAATCCTAAATTGAAACCATAATCATAAGCGGCATTTTGTTCTTTAATATTTCCTCCAGCAACGATAACACCACTTTTGCATGAGGCTCCAAATAACTCAGCTGTTTTTTTTCCAATAACCTCAATGTAATCTTCTGTACTGGTTTCTGGTTTGTTTGCAATTTGCATTTGTTGAAATTCTCCCTGAGTTATTTTGCATGCTGCACTTGCTAAACTTGATAAAGCTTCTATTGACTCAGTTTCCACCATCAGTTCAAAAGATTGCGCAAATAAAAAATCTCCTGCTAAAACAGTAAATTCATTACCCCAAATAATATTAGCAGTTTTTTTCCCTCTCCTTAAATTTGACTCATCTACTACATCATCATGTAATAAAGTCGCTGTGTGAATAAATTCTACTGCCGCCGCTAATATGATTGTATTTTTTGAGTAATCATTGAATTGTGCAGCCATAGCTAATGTTAAAAGTGGACGCAATCTTTTTCCAGAAGCATTTATAAGGTGTTTCCCTATATCATTAATAAGAGGAATTGACTTATTTAGCCTACTTATTATCTCCTGATCCACTGCTTCTAGGCTTTTTCCTAATGCTTGTTTTAGTTTTAAAACATTATTCTCTGAATTTTCATTATTTAGTTCATTCATAAGCATTTTCCAAAGGTTAACTTTTATATTATAACTTGCTTATTATACATATTAAACATTTATATAATCTAATTTAAGGAGAATTCATGTTTTCCAAAAATGTAACCGTAGACAAAATTTTAAGAGGTAAAATCTCAATAAGGCAGCTCAAAAAAGGTTTTAGATATGGATTTGAAGGAGTTTTTCTAGCATCATTCATAAATGGTTACTTAAAAAAAATTAAGAAAAAAAACATTTCACTAGCAGATGTTGGTTCTGGGGTAGGTGTAATCAGTTTAATAATAGCTTATCAAAATAATGAAATTAATATTACCGCAATTGAAAATAATTATAGCTATTTAGAAATTGCAAATGAAAATATTATAATAAATAATTTTCAAAAAACTATAAATGCAATTAAAGGAGATGTATTTAATATTGATAGTAAGTTAATAAATAGCTTTGATATTGTAGTAACTAATCCACCATTTTATGATGAAAAACAAAAAAAATCAGAAAATGAACTTGATAATTATGCCAAAAGAATAACCAATTATGAAAGTTGGATAGATAATTCAATAAAATTACTTAAGGATAGAGGTACAATTTTCCTAATTATTCCAACTGGGCTTCTTGAAAAATCATTAATAGCCCTTAGAAAAAAAACAGGATCGTTTAAAATTTTTCCAATTTGGCCTAATCAAAATAAGTCATCAAAAAGATTAGTAATTTTTGCTAAAAAGGGTGGTGCTAGTCCTACTGAATTAATGCCCGGAATGAGACTTTTTAACAATAGGGGTAAGATAACCAAAAAAGCAATAACATATACTGACAATGGTATTTTTAAATTTTTATAAACAATTTATTTAAGTAATTAAATAAATGTTGTATTAACTTATTAATTGTAAATTAATAAATTATATAAAGTATAGGAGTTTAAATGAGTTTTCTTTCTTTTTTTAGAAAGTCACAAAATGTTTCATCTATACCCTTAAGTGGAATAATTGCTCCAAATATGGGAAGAAGAAAAGGGTTGAACTTATATGAACTTGATAAAGTTATTGAACAAGCCTTTTCAGTAAAAAATGTAAAAGCTGTTGCCCTTCAGATAAATTCTCCAGGTGGTTCGCCCGTTCAATCAGAGATGATATCTAAGCGTATAAGAGAATTTTCTGAAAAAAAAAATATACCAGTATTAGCATTTGTAGAAGATGTTGCTGCTTCTGGTGGTTATTGGCTTGCTTGTGCAGCTGACGAGATTTTTGCAAGTAAAGCGTCAATAATTGGTTCTATTGGTGTTGTTTCATCTGGGTTTGGGTTTGATAAAGCTATCAAAAAAATTGGGATAGATCGCCGTCTTTATACATCTGGTGAAAATAAAGCAATTTTAGATCCTTTTTTACCTGAAAATAAAGATGATATTAAAAGATTAAAAGACATACAAAAAGAATTGCATAATCAGTTTATAGCATTTGTAAAGTCAAGACGCGGAAGTAAAATTGTAAATGGAAACAAGGATTTGTTTACAGGAGCTTTTTGGTCAGGCGAAAAAAGTCTAGAAATAGGTTTAATAGATGATTTTGGTGAAATGAAATCCGTATTAAAGCAAAGATTTGGTGAAAATGTAAAAATTAAAGAGTTTGCGCCTAAGAGGAAACTTTTTGGCTTTGGTAATTTATTTGCAGGAGCTATAGATATCTTAATAAACAAAATTGAAGAAAGAATTAATTTTAAAAGATTCGGATTATAAAATGATGCTTTCTGTAGGTAAAATTTTTTGGCTTGTTATTATATTAATAGCAGTTTGGTATTTATTCAAAATAATCGAAAAAAGAAAGCTTAATTTAGACAATAATAATAAGCAAAAAAATGACAATGATAATAATAACAAAAAAGGGATAGATGCTTTTAAATGTGATGTTTGTGGATTGTGGAGTACTGGGAAAAAGTGTAATAACAAAGAGTGTACTAATTCGTCATAAATATAAAATTTTGTCTTCAAAATTTCAGATTTTTTATTATAAAATTAGCATTAACTAAATTAATCAAATGTATGAAAATAATTCCTTTCAAAAAATTATTACTAACCTTCAATCATTTTGGATCGATCAAGGTTGTGTTTTGTTACAACCCTATGACTCTGAAGTTGGAGCAGGTACATTCCACCCTGCAACGGTACTTCGAGTTTTAGGTCCAGATCCAATCTGGAAAGCAGCATATGTTCAACCGTGTCGAAGACCGACCGATGGAAGATATGGTGAAAACCCTAATAGACTCCAGCACTATTATCAATTTCAGGTTATTATTCAACCATCTCCTGAAGATATACAAAATTTATATTTAGAGAGTTTAAATTTCATTGGCCTTAACCCTAAAGATCATGACATTAGGTTTGTAGAAGATGACTGGGAAAGTCCAACTCTTGGTGCCTCAGGTTTAGGCTGGGAAATTTGGTGTGACGGTATGGAAATAAGCCAATTTACATATTTCCAACAGGTTGGTGGTTTTGATGTAAAACCTGTTGCTAGCGAAATTACTTATGGTTTGGAAAGATTAGCTATGTTTATCCAAAAAATTGAAAATGTTTATGACTTAGATTGGGATGGTGTCGCAAAAAATATGGGGGGCAAAACTTATGGCGATATATTTTTACAACAAGAAAAAGAATTTTCTAAATATAATTTTGAAAAGTCTGATACATGCTCTTTATTTAAGCAGTTTAGTGATGCTGAAACTGAGTGCAAAAATTTATTAAATGACAAGAAAAATCCTTTAGCTCTTCCCGCCTATCATCAATGTATTAAGGCTAGTCATATTTTCAACCTATTAGATGCAAGAGGTGTTATTTCTGTCTCTGAAAGACAATCATATATATTAAGAGTTAGAAATATGGCGAGATCTTCTTGTCTTGCTTGGATGGGTAAATTGAATGAATAATATGAATTTAAGTAGAGGAAATTTACTTCTAGAGTTTTTTTCAGAGGAAATACCTGCAAGAATGCAATTAAACTCTGAAAGACAATTAGAAAATTTGTTCACTAAATCTCTTACACAAAGAAACATGGCTTTTGAAAGTTTCAAAACTTACAGTGGTCCAAGACACTTATCAATTGTCATTAAAAATATTGAGTTAGAGCAAAAGGATCAAAAAATAGAGAGGAAAGGGCCAAGATTTGATGCAAATCAAAAAGCAATTGATGGTTTTCTAAAATCTAATAATTTGAATCTAAATGAAACTATAATAAAAGAAACAAAAAATGGGAAATTTTATTTCCATTCTCAAATAATCAAAGGGCAAAACATTAATGAGATTTTACCAGATATTATTGATGAAATAGTTAATGGCTTTATTTGGCCTAAAAGTCAAAGATGGGCAAATACAGATCTAAAGTGGGCACGACCTCTTAGAAATATAGTTTTGTTAGTTAATGATAACCCAGTAAAAGGTAAAGTACGTATAGGAAAAGATGTTTTTCTAAATTTTACTAATTTTACCTTTTCTCATAGACACAATGATAAAAAGATTATTATAAATAAGATAGAAAACTATGAGAAATTATTAGAAGACCATAATGTAATTTTAGATAGAAATAAAAGGTCACACAAAATTATTAATGACACATCAAATTTACTTGATAAGGAAAAGCTAAAATTATTAATTGATAAATCTTTGCTTGAAGAAGTTGTAGGTCTTGTAGAATTTCCTAATGTTCTTATAGGTTCTATCAGTAAAAAATTTATGAAATTGCCCAGAGAAGTATTGTCAACAACAATGCGTGTGCATCAAAAGTATTTTTCAATCACTAACAAAGAAGATAATTTAGAGTCAAAATTTCTATTTGTCGCTAATAGCATTAAAAATAAGAAAAGGGATATTAGAGTCATTAAAGGTAATGAGAGGGTTTTAAAAGCACGTTTATCTGATGCCAATTATTTTTTTGAAAATGATATTTCAAATAGGTTTGAAAATTGGAACGAAAAACTCAAAGACGTTTTGTTTTATGAAGGTTTAGGATCATTGCATGATAAGACAATAAGGATGGCTAACATGTCTAACATTTTTGCAAAAGCTTTTGGAGTTAAATCAGAATTAGCTAAACAAGCAACCCTTTTATCTAAAGCAGATCTTGTGTCAGAAATGGTTACAGAATTTCCAGAACTTCAAGGGATTATGGGGGGGCATTATGCTAAAATAAAAAACAAATCCGAAGAAGTATCAAAAGCTATTTATGATCATTATAAACCTAAGGGTGTTTCTGATGATTTACCGGAAACAAAACTGGGATCTTTATTATCAATGTTAGATAAGATTGACACTTTGGTAGGATTTTTTACTATTGGCAAAAAACCTACTGGTTCTAAAGATCCATTTGCTCTAAGAAGAAATGGATTTTCAATTGTTCAAATCTTAGTTAATTTGAAACTTAATATTTCACTGAATGAAGTTACTAATCCACCTTTAAAAGAACATGTTTGTTCTTCAAAATCAATAAAAATTAGCCTTATTAATTTTATGATTGATAAATTAAAATTTGTACTTTCTAATCAATATAACAGGATTGATGTAGTTGATTCAGTTTTAAATGCAAAAATTGTAAATGATTTACCAATTAATTTAATTTCAAGTAGAGTTGAAAGTATAAGTAAATTTACTAAAAATAACGATTTCAAAATATTTTTATCAAATTTCAAACGAATTAATAATATTCTTAAAAGTGAGAAATTTTCAAATGATACTGAGTTACAAGTAAATATAAAAATTTTTGAAACTATTGAAGAGAAAAACATCTATAATCATATGAATTCTTTTTCAATAGTGATGGAGGAAAAAGGTTTTTGTGTAAAATCTCAGGATGTTTTGATCAAAAGTTTAATTAAGATGAACCAGTCAATTTCATTATTTTTTGATAATGTAATTGTTAATCACGAACATGATAATATTAGAATTAATAGATTAATATTGTTAAAAAACTTTCACAACTTGATGTTAAAATTTTCTAGTTTTGACTTTATTGAAGATTAATCAGTCTTCACTCCTAAACCTGAAAACCGTTTGTTAAATCTAGCAACCTGACCTCCAGAATCTAAAATTCTATGCTGGCCTGTCCAAGCAGGATGTGATTTAGGATCAATATCTAATTTAAGAGTGTCTCCAGCTTTTCCCATGGTAGACCGTGTTTTATATTTACTACCGTCAGTCATTACAATAGTTATTTCATGATAATCTGGGTGGATATCTTTCTTCATATCAAACTCTTCTATATAAATTTTGATTATAAATACAATTAAAATTTTTTAATTTCAAGTTATTTAATTAATTTTAAGCGTCTTAAAAATTTTTTTTCAAATTTCCAAAAATAATCAAATTCACCAAATAATATAGCGATTAATATTAAAATTAATTGATAAATTGGAATTATAATTAAAACTCTAAATAAAATATATAAAGGATAATTATTCAATACATCTTTTAGATCTAAAGCTGCCAAAATTGGAGATGATATCAAAAGTGAAAAAGAACCACTCAAGCCAAACACTAAAAAAATTATAAAAAGATGTGTTTTAGATTTAGCGTTAAATTTATTAATTAATATTTGGATCAATTTTTTTTCTTATTTTAATTTTATGTTTTGGGTAATTTTCATTTCTATTCTTCTATTTTTCATTCTTGCGATTTTTGTGTTTTCTTTATCAATTGGTTGAAAACTTCCATATCCTGATGCAGATAATCTATTTGGTTTAATACCTTGCTTTATCAAAAATCTTAAAACTGACAATGCTCTTTTTGTGGACAATTCCCAATTATCCTTGAAAGTTTGTCCCTTTTTAACTGGTAAATTATCAGTATGACCTTCGATTTGTAAAATCCAATCAATGTCTGTGGGTAATGATTTTTCAATTTCCATTAGAGTAGTAGCAAGCTTTTGCATTTCTAGTTGCCCTTCCACACCTAATTCATCAGAACCCAATGAAAAAAGAACCTCAGATTGAAATACAAATCTATCTCCAACTACTCTAATTTCCTCTCTACCTTTTATAAGTTCTCTTACTCTTCCAAAAAAATCAGACTTAAATTTTTCTAATTCCTCTACCCTTCTTGCAAGAGCAGAGTTTACATCTTTACCTAAGTTTAATGTTTTAACATTTTCCTTTTTATCTTTTGCTTTATAAGCCGATAAAAGAGTTTGTAGTTGAGTCAGTTTCTTTTTTAGATTTAATGTCGTGGCAATAAGTTGATTTACCTCTTCTTTGTTGGCTTTTAAAATTTTTTCCTTATTTAGAATTTCTAAATTTTTTTGACTAACTTGGTTGTCTAAGTCTGAGATATTATTTCTCAATTGATTTATATCTCTAATCTTTTCATCAAGAGCTATTTTTAATTTGTTAATTTCGTTCTCATTCAAGGCGATAATATTTTTTGTTCCTCTGAGTTCTTCTTGATATTGTTTTGATATTTCCTTTTCTTTGTTTATCTCATTTTTGATGACTCCAATTTTGGTTTCTAAAACAGACAATTGTTCAGTTAGTTCAGTTGTTGTTTCCCTTTCCAACGAGAGTAAATTGCTTAGCTCATTTAAATTATTTTTTAACTTTAAAAGAGCTTCATCTTGTCCACTCATTTTTTGGGAAATAAAAAATTGAGAAATTACAAAAATCATTAATACAAATATTATTACCATTAAAAGACTGGACAAGGCATCAACAAAACCTGGCCATGTATAATCTATTTGTTTTTTTCTAATTCTATTTTGTATCATTAAAAAAACTCTTTAAGAAATCTCAATTTCTACTTATTGTTAAGTTTGGTGAATGATTTTTCCAAATTGGCTAATTGCTTAGAAATAGCCCTTAACTCAATAGTTAAATTAGATTGGATTTCAATAATTTTCCCAGCATTCTCTTCTCCTAAGTTTTTTAAAATAGATGAAATTGTTACTAAATGATCTTTGATAGACCTATCCTCATCAAGTTTTTCAACTAATCTATTTAGTACAATTGTAAGCTCATTAATGTTTTCTGAAATTCTAATTCTATCATTTTCATTTTGGTTAGCCCTTTTTGCCACTAGTGCGAGACTCTCAACAGCAGCTTCACTCAGGCCAGAATTTCCCAATTCGCTTGTAGTAAAAATGGCCATTTGAGATAACCAATCCTCAAGCTCATTAAAAAATCGGTTGCTGGCCTGTCCTACTTGTAGGTCAAGAAAGCCTAATATTAGGGATCCAGCTAAACCAAATAAAGAAGATGAAAAAGCTGTCGACATTCCTTCAAGTGGCGCATTTAAGCCTTTTTGAATTTCCATAAATAAAGTATTTCCTTCATTTGCTATATTACCAATATTAAAGTCAATAGTATTAATAACTCCTGACACTGAAGAAATTGTTTGTAACAGCCCCCAAAAAGTTCCTAGCAAGCCTAAAAAAACAAGGAGTCCAATCATGTATCTTAATATTTCTCTACTTTCGTCAAGTCTCGATGAAACACCTTCTAAAATAGTGCCAAGAGAATTGGCTGACAAAGAAGGATTTTCGTTTCGATCGTCTGAAAGAACAGCTGCAACTGGTGCTAGTAACGTTGGTTTAATCTTTAAAGCTACATTAGCAGGCATTAAGCTATCTTTTCTTTTTATAAACTTTAGCCATTTTGCCTCTTTACTTAAGCGGACTGTTTGACGAAAAGAAAAAATTGTTCCCAAAATAAATGTACTTATAATTACGCTATTAAGGGCTACGTTTCCTTCAAAAGCATTTTTTAAAGGTTCATATAATAAGGTAATCAAAAATATTACTATAATTAATAGGAATAACATTCTATAGGCATATTTATTTGGATCTGTCATTTTTAATCCTTTAATAAAAATTTATCTTAAATATATATACTCATTAATATTAAATCATGACTTTTTCATGACACAAAATTATTATAATTATTAGTTTATTTTATTAATTTTTTTTATAAGTTCTTTATGCAGAATTGGATTTGCGCCTATTAAAAATTCGCCATTCGAATCATAAGCATTAATATATTTTAAGTTGGTTAAATAACCTCCAGATTCTTTAATAAGAAGTTCTCCACATGCAATTTGATTTTTGTTTAATTTATTAGCAAATAAGCAATCTACTTTTCCAGATGCTAACCATGCAAAACTTAAAGCCGAAGAACCAAATGTACGAGTTACTGAAGAAGTCTGATGAGATAAAAGGTTAATTTGTTCAAAATAATTAGTAACCGAGGGTTTATGATTAAAGATATTTTCACCAAAAATTGAAAACACACAAGATTTAAGCTTGTTTCTACTTGAAACTCTTATTCTTCTATCATTTTGATAGGAACCTTTACCTTTTTCAGCAAAATAATATTCATCTCTTATAGGGTCAAGAATGACCGTACATAAAATTTCATTATTAAGTTCAACCGAAACAGTAACTGCAAAGTGTGGTATCCCATGTAAAAAATTAAATTTGCCATTTAATGTGTCTACTATCCAATAGTATTTATCTTTTACGAAACCTTCATCATAATTTAACTTAATTCCCCATTCTGGCCTTGATTTTGTTAAGTCATTTAAAAGAGACGAAGATATTTTATGCTCAGTTTTTGATACAAATTGTTGTAGTGAATTATGAGAAACTTGTAGATTTTCTATTTCCCCAAAATCTCTAAGTATGTTTCTTGTTATCCTATTTAAGGATTGAAATATAACATTTAAAAGTGGTGATTTATTACTCATGATCAATCCAAATTAGGTAAAAGTTAAATATTAGTTTTGTCTAAATTTTTGCTTTTTCTATGTATGAACAATCTGAAGGTCTTACTACTATTTTCGTGCCCACTTCAATATGACCAGGAACCATAACTTTTATGCCATTTTTTAAAATGGCAGGCTTAAACGAAGAAGAAACAGTTTGACCTTTGATGACAGCGTCTGCTTCAACAATTTCTTCAATGCAACTTTCTGGCATAATGACCGATACGGGTTCATCGTTATATAAATTTATAATCACGTTCATACCATCTTGCAAAAAAGCTGACTGTTCTCCTATCATATTAATGTTTATACTTATCTGCTCAAATGTTTCATTATTCATAAATATAAGATTTTCATTTTCTTTAAATAAAAAAATATGAGGTGTTTCTTCTAAAATGACTTTCTCAATACTTTCAGATGACCTAAATCGCTCATTTAATTTAGTTCCATCTTTTAAATTTCTTAGTTCTATTTGTGCAAAAGCCCCCCCTTTTCCAGGTTTAACATGACTTGTTTTAGTTGCCACCCATAATTGGTTTTTATGTTCAATAACATTTCCGGGCTTAATTGTATTGCCATTAACTTTCAAATCATTTTCCTTTGTAAATATTTATAATTTGGTTTAACAGATCTAGTGCTTCACTGTATGGTCTTTGAAAAGAATTTCTTCCAATAATCGATCCGCTCGCACCACCTAAATATAACTCTCTAATTTCCTCTAGAAGACTTTCTTTATTTTTGGAAGAACCTCCAGAGAAAACTATAAGTCTTTTACCATTAAAACATGATTGTACAACATGTTTGATCCTGTCACTTAATGTAGATATAGTTATATTTTCTGAAGTATAAACCTTTTTTGCTTCATCTTGTTCTATTAAAGATGTTGGAGGTTTAACTTTGATTATATGTGCTCCTACCAACGCTGCCATATGTGCGGCATAAGAAACTATATCTATTGCTGTTTCACCTTCTTTACTAATATTTCCACCTCTAGGATAACTCCATACTACTACAGCAAGTCCTACATCTTTAGCTTCACGAGCTATTTCTTGTATATCAGATATCATATCTAAAGCCATTTCAGACCCAGGATAAATTGTAAAGCCAATTGCAGAACAACCAAGTCTAATAGCTTCACTCACAGATCCTGTTAAAGCTTGTGAAGGAGCATTTTTTTCGTTTGATAGAGAATTTGAACTGTTTATTTTCATTATTGTAGGGATTTGACCGGCAAATGTGTCAGCTCCAGCCTCTAGCATACCTAATGGAGCAGCGAAAGCAGAAAGACCTGCATCTATTGCTAATTTAAAGTGATAATGAGGATCATATGCTGAAGTGTTTTTAGCAAAAGATCTAGCAGGGCCATGCTCAAATCCTTGATCAACAGGAAGTATAACTAATTTTCCTGTCCCCCCCAATTTTCCTGACATTAAAATTCTGGATAAATTTGCTTTTACGCCTGGATTATCACTCTCATAATAACTTAATATTCTCTTAACATGTCTTGTAAATTTCATATTGAATATTTCCTAAAATTTTTACAGATGAATGGACTTAGTATAATAAACATTATAAATAGTATCTATAAATTTAAATTTTATGTAATACAATATAATTTGTCTATTATAACTTAGATCTGTTATAATATTTTGTAATAAATTTAAAAATAAATTGAGAATTTGATAATGGAAATTGATGAAAAAAAAAGTATTCAGTTAGAGAAAATTAGAGATTTACAAGAATCTTTTGATAAGAGCATGAGAATACTTGAAAGCCATATAGCAGAAAGCATTACAAATAAAGAAAAACTTAATTCTATAAAAAGAGATTTGAAAGACGCTAACCAGAAATTTATTGAAGCTGAAAAATGCTTGGATGATTTGAAAATTGATATAGAAAATACTATAATTAAATAGAAAAATAAAAGTCTATTAGGTTTGTGATGTCAGACAATGTAATTGTTAAAATTGAAATAAATGGAGTTATGTATCCAGTTTCTTGTATGTCTGGAGAAGAGGATAGACTAAAAAAGTCTTCAATAGAGGTTAATAAAGTCATTGCCAGTTTATCGGATGTTTCAGAAACTGTCGGAGAAACAAGACTCTTAGCAATGACATCTCTAATTCTAGCAGACAAATTGATTGAGGTAGAGAATACTACAGAACAAAGTAAAGATCATCATTGTATGAATGAAATAATCAATTGGTTAGAAAAAGCGACTGAAAGAATGAATAAAGTTGCAAAGTTACTTGAAAATAAATAAATTTAAATCTTGAAAGCTGGATTTTTCGTTAGGAACTTTAATCCTTGGGGCCATAAGTATTCTAAGGGAGCCGTCACTGTTTTAACTTTGGTTAAATTATATGGTGCCCACCTGTTTAGCAGGCAACATAGGATAACTTATCCAACGACTATTTGGCTTTCATTTATTAGAGAGTTTCAAATGAAAAACAAACTTAGAATTATTGCAAAAAAAAAAGAATAAATTTTTCCTTAACATTAAAAGCGAAAGCTAATTTGAAAAAAAAAATTTACCTTTGCTTAAATGAAATTTTTCTTAAAAATAAAAAAATTAAAACTGCAAGTTTATACTCCCCAATTAATAATGAAATCTCACCATTTGAATTTATTAATTATTTACAAACAAAAAATGTAATACTTTCTTTGCCAGTTATAGACATGAAAAATAAATTTATTAATTTTAAGAGATGGAAACCTGATGATCAATTAATTCAAGGTCCATTTGGAACTTTAGAACCCTTAAAAATTCAAACATTCATTTTGCCTCAAATATTAGTGGTTCCAATGCTTTCTTTTGATAGAGAATTGTATAGACTAGGCTATGGTGGTGGATATTATGATAAATCAATTAATTTTTTAAAAAATTACTTTAAAAAACAAAAAAAAAATTTTATCACAATTGGGCTTGCATATAGTATCCAAGAAGAGAAAAAAATACCTAGAGAAAACCATGATATGAAATTGGATTATATTATTACAGAAAACGAAGTATTAAGTAACTCTAATCCAAAAACAAATTAATTAAAGAAGAGTTTTATGAGAGTTTTATTTATTGGAGATATTGTCGGAAGGAAAGCAAGAAATCTTGCTCAAGAGAAAATTGTGATATTAAAAGATCAACTAAAACTTGATGCTGTTATTGTCAATGTAGAAAATGCAGCTGGTGGATTTGGAGTTACTCCTGCCATATGTGATGATTTTTTCCTTGCTGGTGCAGATGTTTTAACAACTGGAAATCATGTTTGGGATAAAAGGGAAATAATATCTTACATTTCTGAAAGTGATCGGTTGCTGCGGCCATTAAATATGATCAAAGGAACACCTGGATTAGGTATGACTATAATTAAATTAAAATCAGGAACTATTGGTGTAGCCAATATTATGACTAATTTATTTATGAGTAGAACAGATCCTGTTTTTGAAAAACTTACTGATATAGTAAATTATCTAAAATTAAATGATAATGTTAATTTTTCACTAGTTGACGTGCATGGTGAAGCTTCATCTGAAAAAATGGCAATAGCTAATGCACTTGATGGAGAAGTGTCTGCAGTGGTTGGAACTCATACGCACGTACCTACTGCTGATCATCAAATACTAGAAAAAGGAACAGCTTATATAACCGATGTTGGTATGAGTGGAGATTATAATTCTATAATTGGTATGAATAAAGAAGATGCTCTGAATAGGTTTTTGAATCCTAGTAGTAAAAAAACTAAACTTGAAGTTTCTCCTGGAGAGCCAACTTTATGTGCTGTTGTAATTGAAACAGGTATTAATGGTTTGAGTAAATCAATAAATCCACTTAGATTAGGTGGCAAGTTAGAACAAGTATCTTTAAAATAAACTTAATTATTTTAATTTTGTTAAGGTTATATAAATGGCAGGGCACTCAAAATTTAAAAATATTATGCATCGTAAAGGAGCTCAAGATGCAAAACGAGCAAAAAAATTTGCAAGACTTACAAAAGAATTACAAGTTGCAGTTCGAGGAGGTGCTGACCCTTCTAGTAATCCAAGGTTAAGATCTGCTTTGGCCGCTTGTAGGTCAGTGAATATGCCAAAAGATAATATTGAACGAGTTATTAAAAAGGCAGAAACTGGGCAACAATCAAATCTTGAAGAAATTAGATATGAAGGTTATGCAAACGGTGGTATTGCCATAATTGTTGATGCGGTTACAGATAATCGAAATAGAACAGCAGCTGAAGTTAGATCATCTTTTACAAAATATGGTGGGACTTTGGGTGAAACTGGATCGGTTTCTTTTATGTTTAACAATGTTGGCCAAATAACATATAATAAAAATATAAAAAGTGATGAAGATATTTTTGAAATTGCTATCGAAGTTGGAGCAGATGACGTTGGTTCAGATGAAAATAATCATGAAATCTTTACATCTATAAATGAGTTTAATAATGTTCTTGAAAAACTTGAAAACTTGTTAGGTTTGCCTGATCAAGCCCAAATTATATGGCAACCAGAAAATTTTGTTAAGGTAAATGATGAAAAGAAAGCTATGTCAATTTTAAAGCTTTTAGAAACTCTTGATAATTGTGATGATGTCCAAGGAGTTTATAGTAACTTTGATATTGAAGATGAAATAATAAATAAAATTAATATATAAAAAAGGTTTAAATTTGAGAGTTATAGGTGTCGATCCTGGTCTAAGGCATACTGGTTGGGGTGTGGTTGAGTTCAAAAATAATAAAATCTATCATATTAAAGATGGATCTATATCTCCTTCAATTAAACAAGATGATGGAAAAAGATTACTTGAAATTAAAAACAGATTAAAAGAAATAATTAGTCAATATAATCCTAACATGTCTGCAATTGAAAAAATATTTGTTGGAACTGGGTCAATTAGTAGTTTAAAACTTGGAATGGCTAGAGGCGCATCAATGATTGCTCTAGCAGAAGCCGGACTAACTATAAAAGAATTATCCCCAAAGTTTGTAAAGAAAACAGTGACTGGTTATGGAAGTGCAACTAAAGACCAGATTAAATCAATGATTGAAAAGTTATTAAATATTGTTCCAAAAAATGAAGATAGTTCAGATGCTTTAGCAATTGCAATTTCTGGTCAAAATGTTGGTCAAGATAATACCTTTGCTTTTTCAGATGAAAATAATGGGCTAAATTTGGCAATAGCTAGAGCATTGCTTAATGAGCAAAATAAATAAAAAGTGAATTTAAAGTAGTCAAGGACAGAAATGATAGCGTCTCTTTCAGGTACATTAAAGTCGATATCTAAATCTGAAATTATTTTAGAAGTAAATAGCGTTGGATATCTTCTTAATGTTTCTTCAAAAGTAATATCGTCTTTAGGTGATATTGGCTCAAATTTATCTTTGTTTACTGATTTACATGTTAAAGACGATAAAATTGTAATGTATGGTTTTTTTAATCAAATTGATCAGACAATTTTTAATTTACTTCAATCTGTTCAAGGAGTTGGCCCAAAAGCTGCCCTTTCTATCCTATCTGCTCTTACTGTAGAAGAATTAATCTTAGCGATTTCATCAGGTGATAAAGCTATGATTTCACGGGCAGAAGGAGTAGGTTCAAAGGTTGCTGCTAGGATTGCTACAGAATTATCGGAAAAAGTATCTAATCTTAATCTTATCAATATAGATCAAAATATAAAAAACGCTGAAAGTTCACAAGAAAATTTAAATTTAGCAAATGAAACACAATTTGGTGATAATCAAGTTGTAGAAGATACAATTTCTGCTCTTGTTAATCTTGGTTACACAAGAAGTGAGGTTTTTTCAATAGTAATGAAAATAAAAAAAGATTTTTCTTTGAAAGAAAAAAATAAAGACTTTACAGTTGGCAATATTGTACCTGTAGTGCTGAGAGCTCTATCTGGGGAGATAAAATGATTGATAATAATGAAATAGATGAAAGGTTAGTAAATACGAGTATAATCGAAAATATAGAATCTAATGATATAAGCCTCAGACCTAGAAGGATTTCTGAATTTATTGGCCAACCGCAAGTTCAAAAAAATTTATCAACATTCATTACAGCAGCTGAATCTCGTAAAGAAGCAATGGATCATGTGCTTTTATTTGGACCTCCGGGACTTGGCAAAACTACACTTGCACAGATAATTTCTATTGAACTTGGTGTCGGTTTTAGATCTACTTCTGGTCCTATTATTAATAAAGCAGGTGATTTGGCAGCATTGTTGACAAATTTAAAGCCTAAGGAAGTTTTGTTTATTGATGAAATACACAGACTTTCTCCTAATATTGAAGAAATTTTATATCCGGCAATGGAAGATTTACAGTTAGATTTGATTATAGGTGAAGGACCTTCTGCTAGAACTATTAAAATTGATCTACCTCCTTTTACATTAGTTGGTGCTACAACCCGTTCTGGTCTTTTAACGACACCCTTAAGAGATAGATTTGGCATCCAAATAAGAATGGAATTTTATAATCCAAATGAATTAGTTAAAATTTTGCTAAAACAGGCTGAAAAATTGGAGGTTGATTTACAAGAAAGTGGCGCTTACGAGATTGCTAGAAGATCAAGAGGAACACCTAGAGTGGCCGGTAGATTATTAAGACGGGTAAGAGATATTCTTTCCGTTTCCAAAAAAAACATAATAGATCAACAATTTGCAGACAATGCTTTGTCTCAACTAGATGTTGATGCATCAGGTTTAGATGCTATAGATAGAAAATATTTAAAAATAATTATAGAAAAATATAATGGTGGCCCAGTGGGTCTAGATACTTTGTCAGCAACTTTATCGGAGCAAAAAGATTTGATTGAAGAAGTAATAGAGCCATATTTGTTACAGCGCGGATTAATTCAACGTTCCTCAAGAGGTAGGTTTGTTTCTGCATCGGGATGGAGGCATTTGGGTCTTAATCCTCCTAAAAATTCACAAGAAGAGATAGATATGACGGACACATCTAACAATTAAATATATGACATTTTTTGATAATAAAAATAATTTTCAAAATCTTGACGGAGTAATTCAAGGAAATAATCATTTATTTTATCTTAAAGTTTATTGTGAGGATACAGATGTTGGGCAGATCGTATATCATGCCAATTATTTAAAATATTTTGAAAGAGCGCGTACTTCTTTATTGAATTTGTTAAAAATAGATCAAATTGATTTAAGAAAAAACCATAATATAAACTTAGTTGTTAGGAAAGCTGATTTAATGTGGCACAATCCAGCTTTATTTAATGATAAAATATTAATAAAAAGTTGCCTTAAATATGCCAAAAATACAAGTATAACAATAAATCAATTAGCATATCGTTTTTTTGATATAGATAAAAAAAATGAATTACTGGTGTCGGGTACAATCCAAATAGTAGCAGTCAACAAAGAATTTAAGGTAAAAAGAATCAATAAAATTTTAAATAGTGAATTTTTTCAAAATAAATAATTGGAACTTGTGAGGTTTTTAAATGAATCCAGATGTTAAAACAGAAGTAATATCAAGTGGACCTGATTTGACTATATTAGGACTTTTTTTTCAAGCGGATCCATTCGTAAAAGGTGTTATGTTTCTTCTTATTTTTGCGTCAATATGGTGTTGGGCAATTATAATTAACAAATACGCCCTTCTCAGAAACGAAAGAAAATTATCAATGGAATTTGAAGATGTTTTTTGGTCAGGGGTAAATTTAGAAGATTTATACCAACAATATTCTGAAAATATTAACAACTCTCAAGTTAGAGTTTTTATTAGTGGAATGAGAGAATTTAATAAAATCAATCAGAGACAAACCTTATCCGGTACAAAGTTAAAAGATATTTTTCAAAGAATAAATAATTCTATGCACATTTCTATTAGTAAAGAAATTGAAAGATTAGAAAAAGGTATGAGTTTTCTTGGTTCAATTGGTTCTGTAGCCCCTTTTATTGGCTTGTTGGGTACTGTTTGGGGTATTGTAAATGCCTTTCAATCCATAGCTATTAGTAACAATACTAGTCTTGCAGTTGTTGCACCTGGAATTGCTGAGGCTTTATTTGCAACAGCCCTGGGATTGTTAGCTGCAATACCAGCAGTTGCAGCATATAATAAATTTTCAAATGATTTGGAAAAATTGTCTAATAATTTAGAATACTTTTCTATTGAATTTTCAAATATTTTATTACGTCAAGTTGAAGAAAACTAAATGTATAATCGCATAAATAATAAAATGTATAAAAAAAATAGAATCATTAGTCAGATTAATGTGACTCCGTTTGTTGATGTAATGTTAGTATTATTAATAGTTTTTATGATTACAGCACCATTATTAACTGTCGGGGTGTCTGTAGATCTCCCTAAAACCAAAGCTTCGCAGTTAAACTCTAAAGGTGACCCAATTATAATAAGTATTAAGAAAAATGGGGAATTATTCATACAAGAAAGAGAGATTGATACTCTTCAATTATTACCAAGGCTTAAAGCTATTTCTTCAGGGAATAAAAATCTTAGGATATACGTAAGGGGTGATAAAAATGTTCCATATGGTTTAGTCCTAGATACAATCGCAAAAATTAAAGGTTCTGGTTTCAAGAAGGTTGCCTTAGTAGCTAAGTTACAAGAAGGCTAAGATCATGATTAGGTCTACTTTTATCTCTTTCGGGTTACATTCTTTTTTACTCACTTTAGCTTATTTTGGCTTACCAGCTTTGAAAGTTAAAGAACATATTGAGTTACCAATTGATATTGTAGAGGATACTCCTATAAGTTCTAAAACTTCTTTGAAGTTAGGAGAAAAAAAGGAAAAAAAAATAAAAGAAAAAAATAAGAAAATTGATAAAGAAGAAAAAATAAAAAAAAATCCCTCGCCACCACCACCAATACCAACCAAAAAAATGGTAGAAAAAAAGAATATAGCCTTAAAAAAAGACAAGGAGATTAGAGAGATTGCAACATTAATTAAGAAAAAGCCAAAAATTGATATATACAAGAAAAAAGAACCAAAGCCCCCAAAGATTGTTAAAAAACCAGAAAAATTAAAAAATAAACAAAAAGAAAATTTTGCTAAAGGTATACTTAAAACATTAACAGAACCAAAAGTAATAAAAGATAAGATAAAAAAAGATAAGAGAAATAGTAACCAAGAAGTTTTAAAACAAATTAAAACAATAGTTGGTAATTCAAATAGAGAGGTTAAAGAAACTGCAATAAATTTAAGTCAGACTGAAATCAATAGAATAGAAAATCATGTTAGAAAATTTTTTAATGTTTCTTATGCTGCCAGTGAGCTGAAAATAATCATAACTTTAAAAATTAGCACAAATTTAGATGGAACAGTAAGAAGCGTTGATATAATTGATGAGAGTTCATATAAAAAAGACAAATTTTACAGAGCTGCAGCTGATGCGGCAAGAAGAGCTGTTCTAGATAGTTCACCTTTACCTTTACCAAGTGGTAAGGAAAAATTATTTGAAAGTATAGAATTTGACTTTAATACATCTTTTATCAAGAATTATTAATTGAAATTTTTTTTGCTTTTGCCATAATCCTGCCTCATAAGTTAACTAGTCATTTAATTCGAAATAAATAAATTGAGGTAAGTTTTGTATAATATTTTCAAGTTGCTTGTTTTTAAAACGCTAATCTTAATAATATCACTTTTATCTTTACAGGCGTTTTCCGAAGATCTAAGGATTAAAATTAATTCTGGCCAAGTTGAGCCACTACCAATTGCTATTGCAAATTTTACTGGAGAAGATGGAAAGACAAGTAAAATTGGAATGCAAATTTCAACTGTAATTTCTAATAATTTAGTTGGTTCAGGGCAATTTAAGGCCATTGAAAGCGCCGCTTTCATAGCGCCACCAACAAGTCCCTCAGTAAGACCTAATTTCATGGATTGGACACCACTAGGCATAAAAGCATTAATTACAGGTTCAGTTAAAACTCTAAATGACCAACAAATTGAGGTAGAGTTCAGATTATGGGATGTAATTGCTGAAACAGACTTAATAGGTTTAAGATTATCAGTTAATACTAGAGCTTGGCGAAGGGTGGCGCACATTATTTCTGATGAAATTTTTGAGAGATTATCAGGAGATAGTGGCTACTTTGATACAAGAATTGTATATGTTTCTGAATCTGGTCCTCAAAATAAACGTATAAAAAGACTTGCTATTATGGATCAAGATGGTGAAAATCATCAATTTCTAACAGACGGTAATTTTTTAGTTTTAACACCAAGATTTTCACCAACTTTACAAGAAATCACATACCTTGCATATTTTAAAAATGAACCAAGAGTTTATATCTTCAACTTAGAAACAGGACAACAAGAATTATTAGGATCATTTCCTGGAATGACCTTTGCGCCAAGATTCTCGGCATCTGGTGAAAAAATTATTATGAGTTTAGCTGAAAAAGGTGTGACTGATATTTATACTATGGATCTAAATACTCAAGAGGTTAAAAGGCTAACTAATAGTCCATCGATAGACACATCGCCAAGTTTTTCGCCTGATGGTAAAAAAATTATATTTAATTCAGATCGTGGAGGAACACAACAATTATACATAATGGATTCTACTGGGGAAAATGTTAAAAGAATTTCATTTGGTAAAGGAAGGTATGCAACGCCGGTATGGGCGCCAAAAGGAGAATTGATTGCATTTACTAAAATGCTCAAAAATAAATTTTATATAGGTGTAATGTCCCCAGATGGATCTGGTGAAAGGTTATTAGCCAAAGGATATTTAGTTGAAGGTCCAACTTGGGCGCCTAATGGAAGAGTTCTTATGTATTTTAAACAAGAAGCTCCAATAGACGATGGGAAAAGTACTAACGTTAACTTGTTTAAGATTGATATCACAGGATTTAGAGAAACTAGGATAGTTACACCTAGTGATGGTTCAGATCCTGCGTGGTCACCATTATTACCAAATTAAAAGTCAAAGATTAAAAAATGTTGAACTTTAAAGTTAATTGGGGTAGTGTCAACGAAATTTGTAAAATATGTACATAATTAACTAACAGCAAGTTTTAAGGAG
>CACAAB010000007.1 GCA_902530325.1 uncultured SAR116 cluster alpha proteobacterium
TTGATTTTCCTATAATATAACCATTTTTAATTATTTTAGTAAATAGTCTAGAAACAGAGTTTTTTGGTTGTGCACAGTGTTTTGCCTCAGTAACAAATCTATCATTTATGGCATGCTCACTTAAAAAAATTTCTTCAGAATTTTCAGACTTTAATTTATAATGTAATATTCCATTTAAATGCTTTTTACCAGTTATAGAATAAACTATATCTAAATTATCTTTTCTAAAAATTTTTGTATTTAATTCAATCTCGGCCAATTTTCTTACCCCTTTAACATATCAAAGACATAAACCATTTTTTTTACTAGGGAGCGGCCACCTAAATAATCGGATGAAACTATATTGTTTTTTTTTAATAGTCAATCGTAAATGTTTCACGAAATGTGAAGACATGATCTTTGATTTATGATTAAATTTCAAATTTGTTATATATCTTACACTTTAGCAAATTGTCCACTATAATGACTAAGTTCATTTTATTAACATGATAATAAATACTATCTAGATATTTTTCAAGCTTTGCTTTAACCTCTCTAATTTTGACAAATTGGAGCGAATCATTTGAAAAATCAAATGGAAAACTTTCTGCAAAAGCATTTTGTTAATGTCTGGCATCACTTTTTATCATTCGAAATTAATAGATCAAAATATGCTATTGAAACCTTTGGGAGTGCAAACGCTTATTTAATTTTTCAAGTTATTGCTTGGCATCATATTTTAGTAATGATGGATGAAACTAAAGCACAAATAAGAAAGGAAGCAGTACAAGTATGGTTTGAATTATCTAAAAGTGGATTTAAGACACGTTCTGTTTTAACTTACAGTCTGATATCATCCTTGACGTCATTAAGTATTGAAACAGTTAGAAGACAAGTCAAAAAATTAGAAAAAAAACACTGGGTTTTTTACTCAAAAAAAGAAGGTGTTAAGTTTAGTCCAAGTGAAGAAAATAATAAGTTTCTTGCAGATATTTTTAATGTCAAAGAAGTTAGAGACTTAGGTCGTTTTCTTGATATAATAGAAAAACAAAAATAAAATTAATTAGGATTAAATATTGGAAATAGAAAACAAAGTTATTGTTGTTACTGGTGGATCTGGCGGGATAGGTCAAGCTTTGGCCAATAGTTTTATCCACTCAAATGCAAAAGTTGTTATACTTCTTGATATAAATTTTGATAATTTTAAGTCAAAAAATAATAAGTTAATTCATAAAATATGTGATGTAACTAATGAAAAACAATTAATTAAAATTATTAACGAAATTAACCTTAAATTTGGCCTTATTGATATTTTCTGCTCTAACGCTGGGATACTCAGTTTAGGCAATGAACAAACATCTATTGAAAATTGGAATAAAAACTGGAATTTACATGTCATGTCTCACGTTTTTGCGGCAAAAAAACTTATTCCTGAAATGTTAAAAAGAGGTAGTGGATATTTTGTAAACACATCTTCAGCAGCAGGCTTGCTTAGCCATATTGACTCTGTTACATATTCAACTACTAAACATGCAGCAATTGGATTTGCCGAATGGATTGCAATTACCTATGGAAAATTAGGTATAGGTGTTTCAATCTTATGTCCTCAGGCTGTAGAAACAGCTATGACTTTAGGTAGAGAAAATGAAGTTTCTGCTCTTGATGGAATGATGAAACCAGACCAGGTAGCTTTAGATGTCATAAAAGCTATTAAAGAAGAAACTTTTCTTATCTCACCACATGAGCAGGTTTTAGGTTACTTTCAAAATAAAGCTAATAATTATTCTAGGTGGATTGGTGGCATGCAAAAATTAAGGCAAAAACTAAAGTCTTGAGTTTTAAATTGCATCTGCTATCGCAGACCCACAACTAATAGTGTTTGCTTTTCCTCCTAAATCTCCAGTTCTATATTCTTTTTTTTCCAAAACCTCTTCAATTGCTTTAACGATATGTTCTGATGCTTCTTCAAATCCAAGATATTCAAGCATCATAGCACCTGCCCAAATTTGACCAACTGGATTGGCAATTCCTTGTCCAGCAATATCTGGCGCAGATCCATGAACTGGTTCAAATAATGATGGAAATTTTTTCTCAGGGTTGATGTTCCCAGATGGAGCTATACCTATTGTTCCAGTACATGCAGGACCTAAATCTGACAAAATATCACCAAACAAATTTGAAGCTACCACAACATTAAATTTGTCAGGGTTAAGTACAAAATGTGCACAAAGTATATCAATATGATATTTATCCCATTTAACTTCTGAGTATTGCTTGGCCATTTCTTCTACCCTCTCATCCCAATAGGGCATGGTTATAGAAATACCATTAGATTTTGTGGCAGATGTTAAATGTTTTTTTTCTGTTTTATTTGCTAATTCAAATGCAAATTTAAGAACTCTGTCCACACCTACGCGGGACATAATAGTCTCTTGCATTACAATTTCTCTTTCAGTATCTGGAAACATTTTACCACCTATAGATGAGTATTCTCCCTCAGTGTTTTCTCTAATAATATAAAAATCTATATCACCTGGTTTCCGATTTGCCAGAGGAGAGGGAACACCAGGCATTAATTTAACTGGTCTAAGATTTATATATTGATCAAACTCTCTTCTAAATTTTAATAAAGATCCCCATAATGAAATATGGTCAGGAATTTTATCAGGCCAACCTACTGATCCAAAAAACAGAGCATCGTGTTCTCCGATTTGCTTTTTCCAATCGTCTGGCATCATTTGACCATGTTTTGAATAATATTCATAAGAGCTAAAATCAAAATGATCAAAGTGAAGATTAATACCATATTTATTTGAAACTATATTCAAAACTTTTAGAGCTTCTGGCATAACCTCTGGACCAATACCATCACCTGGTATTACAGCAATATTATATTTGTTTTTTTGCATTAAATTTTCCTAATTTGTTTTAAAAGGTGTCCATGGAGCAGCTGTCATTAGTTTGTTTTCTTGTGTTAAGACAAGTGGTCTAAACTCAGAGGCAAATTTTATAAAATCTTTATCATTATATATAGTTTTCCACAATTCTCTTCTACTATTATCATCTTGAAATTGCCAAACGTGAATTATTTGATTTAATGCACCCACATCACCAACATAATATCGTATAATATTATTCTTATATTTTTTTAATGCTGGCCAACCTAAATCCTCATAAATTTTTATAGCTGCTGATAATTTACCAACATATAACGTATAAGTTCTCAATTCAAAAATTTTCAATGTTTCCTCCAATTTTAAATAAATCTTTTAACAACTGCATTATTGAGTTTGATAAAATTTTATTTAATAATGTATATTAGAAATAATAGGAAGATTTAATGGAAATTTTAGAAATTAAAGATTTAGAAACGTTAGCAAAAAAGCGTGTTCCCAAAATGTTTTTTGACTATGTGAATTCTGGTTCATGGACTGAAACAACATATAATGAAAATGTTTCTGACTTTCAAAAAATAAAACTTAGGCAAAGGGTTGCAATTGATATGTCAAATAGAACTCTTGAAACTAAGATGATTAATCAACCTGTTTCAATGCCAGTAGCAATTGCTCCAACAGGTTTGACAGGAATGCAAAGAGCAGACGGAGAAATATTAGCCGCACAAGCAGCAGAAGAATTTGGTATTCCTTACACTTTATCAACTATGAGCGTTTGTTCTCTTGAAGCAGTAGCTGAAAAAACAAAAAAACCATTTTGGTTTCAACTTTATGTCATGAAAGATAAAAAATTCATGGAACGTCTCATTGACAGGGCTAAAGAAGCTAAATGTAGTGCTTTAGTTTTAACACTTGATTTACAACTTTTAGGCCAAAGACATAAAGATTTAAGAAATGGACTATCAACTCCACCCAAATTAATTCCCAAGCATATATATCAAGTATTAACTAGACCCATGTGGTGTTTGAGAATGCTTACAACTAAAAATTATTTTTTTGGAAATATTGTTGGTCATGTTGAAGGAATAAAAGATGTAAGATCTTTAGGTTCTTGGATAAGCACTCAGTTTGATCAAAAACTTGATTGGAAAGAAGTCGATTGGATTAGGAAGAGATGGGGTGGTAAATTAATAATAAAAGGCATTTTAGATTCTGAAGATGCTCTGTTAGCTTCCAAAACAGGTGCTGATGCTATAATTGTTTCTAATCACGGAGGAAGACAACTTGATGGGGCATCCTCCACTATAAATATTTTACCTGAAATAGTAGATAAGGTAGGTAAACTTGTTGAAGTTCATCTCGACGGAGGTATAAGATCTGGTCAGGATGTTATTAAAGCAATGTGTTTAGGAGCAAAAGGAACATATATTGGCAGAGCATTTTTGTATGGTTTAGGAGCTCTTGGAAAAGAAGGTGTAACAAAAGCTCTTAATATCATTAAAACAGAAGCAGATATGACAATGGCTTTGTGTGGCAAAAGAGATGTGCATGACCTAAATAGGGATAATATTTATACCCCAAAATAATTAAATTTAAAATTAGTATTATTTGAAATATTAAGTTTTAAGATCATGTTTTTGATCTTTTTATTTGTCTTAATAATAAGAATTAGGAATTATTTAAATTAAAGCTTTGAAAATATTGTAATAGCGGCCTCACTCATTTCTTTTATGCATATTAGAGCTGTTGGCAATTGCACAGAATTACTTACAAAAGCGTGCATTTGACCCGGGAACAGGCGATAATGAACTTTATTTCCAAAAGACAAAAGTCTTCTTTTATAAGCATCACCTTCATCAACTAAAGGGTCTAGACCAGCTCCAAAAATATAAGTTGGTGGCATGTTTTCTAGGTTAGGTGTTAAAATTGGAGATGCTCTCCAATCTACTTGTTCTTCATAAGAATTTAAATAATGATCCGCAAAATACTTTATAGTTTTTTTATTAAGGATCATTCCCTCAAGTTCTATATCCATGGATCTTCTGCACATAGTCATATCTACCCAAGGATAAACTAATATTTGGCCATGTACTTTAGGGATTATTTTATCTCTTGACATAATTGTACCAATAGTTGCTAAAGCACCACCGGCACTATCTCCACACAAAATAATTTTATTTTCATCAATTTTTAGTTCACTTGATTTTTTTATAATTTCTGTTATTGCATCTTTTGTCTCAGTAATTTGGGATGGAAATTTGTATTCAGGAGCAAGTTTATAATCAACTGCTATTACTATTGCATGAGTTTGTTTGCATAGATGCCTGCATACCAAATCATGGCTTTCAAGATCGCCCATTACAAAGCCGCCTCCATGAAAATATATTATTAAAGGTAATTTATCATTATTAATGTTATGAGAAGATTTGTTAAAATATTTTCTAAGTGGAATAGTCCCAAGAGTGCCATTAACTGAGAAATCTTCTACATCTGTTATATCAACCTTTAACTCTTCAGGAGTTTCTGCCATTTTTGCTCTTAAAGCTCTAAGCTCCTGCGGAGTAAAGCTCTCTAGAGCAGGTGCATTATTATTTATACGTTCATTAATTAAGGTTTGTGTATCTTTATCAATTTGCATTTAGTATCTCTTTTTTTAAGAATATATTTATAACCATATTATCATTTATTTTAAATCAAATATTTCAAATCTAAATAAATTTTAAAAACTTTAAAATTAGCCATGGCTAACTTTTTTAGTATATTGACGTCATCAATGCTGTGTGCAATATAGGCAGAGTAAATAAAATTTTATTGAGAATTCATGAATTATAACTCATCACAGGCCACCATATACCCATTTATTATTAGGTATCAGCAAATATTTAGTTATTTGTTTTTATTTATTGGAGTTTATCTGTTTTTTAATATGGATAATAAGACATGGGAAATTATAAAATCGTCAGTTTCTGATGCTTACATAGGTGTTACTAGTTTTGTGGCTGGAACATTATTCCTTTTTTTTACATTAGAGAAGTGTCTAAAAATTGATGTAAAAAACATTCTCTTAAATAAACCAAAATTAGAAGTTTTTATAAGTTCCTTTCTTGGAGCTCTACCCGGCTGTGGTGGAGCAATCATTGTTTTAACTCAATACTCAAGAGGCAAAGCATCGTTTGGATCTGTTGTTGCAGCTTTAACAGCCACAATGGGTGATGCAGCTTTTTTATTAATTGCAAGAGAACCATTAACAGGATTACTTATTCTATTTATTGGTTTTTTCGTTGGATATGTATCTGGTTTATTAGTTAATTCAATTCATGGAAAGAGTTTCTTGAAGTTGAATGGTTGTGATTTAATTAGGTTAAATTGTAAACCATCAAAGTATGAGACATCAAAAGCTTTAGATTTAATCTGGCTAGCCTTAATGATACCAGGCATTATTTTTGGAATTTTATCAGCTTTTCAAATTGATCTTGATGCCTATTTTTCAAATAACTTTATTGAGAATCCAATAACATTTTTTGGCTTTTTTGCAGGTTCTCTATGTTTTATTATGTGGATTATACCAATCATTAGTGGTTTTAAGTATAGCCCTTCAGGACCTAATGAAAAGATTATTAGAAGAACTGTTTCAGATACCAACTTTATAACAGGTTGGGTGATTCTAGCTTTCCTTGCTTATGAATTAACTGTTCATTTTGGAGGTTTTAATTTAGAAACTATCTTCAAATCATATTATATATTAATTCCATTTATTGCTATTATAATAGGTTTTTTACCTGGTTGTGGACCACAAATATTAGTTACCACTCTATACTTAAATGGTATAATACCATTATCTGCACAAATAGGTAATGCAATTTCAAATGACGGTGATGCATTGTTTCCTGCAATTGCATTGCACCCCAAAGCTGCCTTCATAGCTACAATTTACTCAGCTTTTCCAGCAATAATTGTCAGTTATGGTTACTTGTTTATATTTGAATTTTAAAATTAGTACTTTTTTAATCATTATACTATTTTCTTTAATTTAATAATAAGTGATACTTGATGAATGGAAAATGTAAAGTTAATATGTATTACCATTTCAAAATTCTAATCAAATATAAAGTATGCTAAATGAATTTTAAACCAGCTAATATACCTTCCAACGATGCACTTAGAGTTAGAGCAGTTCAAAGAACTGGTGTATTAGATGAAAGTAGAGAAGAATTATATGAAATTTATTGTTTTCTTGCAAAAGAAATAACTGGTTGTCCGGTAAGTTGGACTGGGGTTATTGATAATGAAAAACAGTTTGTTTTGGCAAGAGATGGTTTTCCAGATGAAGTGCCAATGGAAATGCAAAGAGAACAAACACTTTGTCAATTTGCAATTGAAAAAACAGAACCTTTAATCATCAATGACATGACTATTGACTATCGTTTTAAGAACCATCCAGCGGTTGTTGATTTTGGAGTAAAGTTCTATGCAGCATTTCCCGTTACCACTTCAGATGGTTATACTCTTGGAACGTTATGTGTAAGTGATAATAGAGTAAGAAGATTAACAAAAAACAAAATTAAATTATTAAAGGGTTTGGCTTCGAAGTTGTCTTATCAACTAGAAGTACAAGTTAATCAAAGAAAAGGCACTGCTGAATCGGTAATTAATATATTAAACAAATTAATTGGAAATTTTAAAAACCTTCAAATAATAGAAGCAATTACAATTTTAAAATTTATTATAAATGAACAGATTTCAAGAGAAGATGAAGAGTTGTTAATGGAATTTGGTATTGCTCATAAAAAGAATGATATTCTTGAACTATCTTCACAAGGGAAGAATTTAAAATCAGAATTAAACCTGAACATAGGAACATTGAAACGTATAAAAAATCTTTCATCTGACAATGAACAACTTATGAATATGTTAGATCAAATTAAAGGTTAAAAATGTTTGGAAAAATTTTAAATTTTAAATTTACATCTATAAGCGAAGCAAAATTAGCTGCCTCATTTTGTTCTGAAAAGTTTGGTTCTAAAATAAGTGAATATAATATTGTAGGCCTTAATATTTTCATCAGTCAATCAGGTGATCTAAATGTTTCCATTAAATTTGAAAATCCAGATGCATTGAAAAGCTTTGAATCTAATTATCTAAACATTATTGCAGATCTAAAAGGAAGTCTGGTTTTTAAGGAAAATAATTTTGTAGGTGTTTGTACTTTTACGTATGAGAAGGAAGCGACAAGTACAGAAATGTAGATCGATTTCTAGAAGGTTTAATAAATGATCAAAGAATCAGAAACATTTGAAGGAACATGGCCATTTCTGCCTAATTTTTTTGATGGAAATGGTTTTCGAATGCATTACGTAGAAGAGGGGCCAAGACAGGCTAATCCAATTATTCTTCTACATGGCGAACCTACCTGGGGCTACTTATATAGAAAATTCATACCTGAATTGTCAAAATCATATAGGGTTGTTGTTCCAGATATGATGGGTTTTGGTAAATCAGAAACTCCGCAAGATAAAGAATATACTTTAAAAACTCATGTTGAAAACCTGAGTAGATTAATTGACTATTTAAAATTAACCAATATCACATTTGTTGGTCAAGATTGGGGTGGTCCGATAACAGCTGCATATTCAATTAGAAATCTTAATAAAGTTAAAAGTTTTGTTTTAATTAATACATTATTTGGTTATAGCAAAGAACAAAGACCTAAAGATTTATCTCCTTGGTTTCAGTGGATAAATAAACATTATCAAGATAAAACATTAGAAGGTATTCTAGGTGAACTTGGATCTACCCTTCTTTCTGTTATGAAGATACCCAACTTTACAAATAATAACATTATTAATGATACATGGATAAATGCTTATTCATCTCAGTTTCCTGATAGAGCAAGTTGTATAGGAGCTATTAATTTCCCATTAGATGCTCTTTTAAATAGGATTGTTCCTTATATTGTAGAAGGCATTAAACAAGGTGACCTTAAGTCTTTATGTTCGAAACCAGCCATTTTGGCATATGGAATGAAAGATAAAGCAATAGAACCAGACTATGCCATAAGAGATTTTAAAGCTCTTTTTCCTGGTTCTAAGGTTGTCGAAATGCCAAATGCTGGTCATTATTCTCAAGAAGATGAACCAGAGCTTTTAATAAACTTAATAAAAGAATTCATGACAGAAAATGAAAAAAAATTATGAATTTAGTTTATAAAGTCTGTTCTAAAGATGAATGGGATAAAGCAATTTTAAATAAATTTTATGGCGGATCAGAAATCGATAATAAAGATGGTTTCATTCATTTGTCTGCAAAAAAACAATTGAATGAAACGGTAACAAAACATTTTCGAGGAAAGAAAAATTTGCTAGTTATCTCCTTTAGCACTAAGAAAATACAAGATAATCTTAAATGGGAAGTTTCTAGAAATGGTGATCTTTTTCCTCATTACTACGGGAATTTAGAAACAAAATTTGCAGAAAAGACTTATAATTTACACTTAAATGCTAATGGCATCCATGAATTTCCTGAAAACTTTTTCTCCTAAAAAACTTTTTAAAAAATTTTTTTCTGCTTGAAGACCATATTTTTGTCTTAAATTTTTATTATTTATAGCTTCTTTTAAAACATTAGCCAAATTTTCTTCATTCATAGGATCTACACACCAACCTGTTTTTGAGTCAATTACAGCATCTGTTACTCCTCCATCTAAACCTGCAATTGACGGAATTTTGTAAGCAGCTGCTTCTACATAAGAGATACCAAAACCTTCAATAGAGTTGTTCACTTTATATGATGGCATTACAAAAACATCAGAATTCTCTAAAAATTTTTGTTTTAAATTACTGTTTATTTTTCCAGCCAGGAATACGTTGTTCGATAAATTCAATTTTTTAATATTTTCTTTCAATTCTTCTAATTGTAATCCCTCACCACAAATATTCCACTTGAAAGGTTTCAATAAGTTATTTGCATTTAAATATGATAAGCATCTTAATACTGGAAGGATGCCTTTTCTTTTTTCCAGTCTACAAATTGTTAAAAGAGAGGTTACTTCTGACTTCACTGTAGATTTTATTTTATTTTTTGATATTTTTTCAAGTGAATAAGTAGGAGGAATAACTACTTTTTTTGTGTTTGAAATTTTTAATTTATTAATCAAATTAGCTGTGTAATGAGAACTACAAATTATACAAGAAACTCTGTTCAAAGATTTTTTTATTTTTTCAAGTTTTTTTTCTTTTCCTAAAAATTCTTGTCCATGAGCAAAGACATATATTTTATTGATGCTTTTAGGTACAGCATTTAAAGATTTCCAGCTGTCACATATGATAACATCATCATGTTTACAAATTATTTTTAAAAATTTTTTTTTGATATATGGTCTGAATATTTTGGGAGAAAAATTGTTGTGAATATTAATTTTAAAATTTGAAGCGCTATATTTTTTTGAAAGAAAATGATCTGGGAAAATATGTATCTCATTATTGATTGATAATCTTTTACAAATTGAATCCATAACATTTTGCATGCCTCCAGTTCGAGGGGGAAAAGTTTGTGTAACAATCATATACTTCATAAATATCTACTATAATTAAAATTAAATTAAATCAAAATGTCTGGTTAAATATCATCTCATATTATAGAGTAAATCAATTTTGGAGGTTATTATGTTTAAATTAACGTTTAGTCCTGCTTCTCCATATGTACGTAAGGTTTTATTATCAGCTTATAGAGCTGGAATTCAAGATGAATTAGAACTTGTTAAGGCAGGAAGTGAAAATGATACCTTACTAAGAGGTAAAAACCCTCTTGGAAAAATCCCAGTATTACAAAAACCTGACGGAGGTTTTTTATTTGATAGTAGAGTAATTGTTGACCATTTAAATAAATTAGGAGGTGGATTAATACCTGAAAATGGTTCAGAAAGAGACATCATATTAAGTAGATCAGCTCTTGCTGAAGGGTTAACTGACGCATCACTTCTTGTTGTTTATTCAGATAGATATGCAGGAGGTGAGACACCTTCGAAATTATGGCTAGATTTACAATTAGGTAAAATAGATAAAACATTAGATTTTTTGGAAATTGATATTATTAACTGGTCAAACCCAAAAGGGTTTGACGCGGCAAACATTGCCTTAGCCACTGCACTTGACTACATGTCATTTAGAAATGTTAGAGACTGGAAATCAAACAGACCAAAAATAAGTCAATGGTTTAATAATGTTTCATTAAAACTTATAGGTTTTGCTGAAACAGCTCCTAAATAATAAGTAAATCTAAGGTTGAACTAAAACAGCTCTAAAGTCATTTACATTCGTTAAGGTAGGTGAAGTGAAAATTAAATCATCTATTTTTTCAAAAAATTCATAGGAGTTATTAGCATTTAAATAATTGATTGGATTTAAATTTTTTATGAACGCTTTTTTTAGAGTTTCCTCTGAGATATATGCTCCGGCATTATCCTCAACACCATCTATCCCATCTGTATCAATTGCGAGACAATTTATACCATTTGTATTTTTTAGGTTAATTGCCATTGAAAGCATAAATTCAGTATTTCTACCTCCTTTACCATTACCCTTAACAGTCACTGTAGTTTCTCCACCAGATAAAAGTAATATTGGCTTTTGTAAGTTAATATCTTGATATTTTTTTTCTTTTTTAATTTTCATCGCTAACTCAGCCATTTTTTTACCTTCAATTTTAGACTCTCCCTCAAGTGAATCTGAGATAATGACAGGAATGAAATCTTGTTTTTTAGCTTCTTCAGCTGCTTTTTTTAGAGCCATCATTGGGGTTGCAAGCATATATTCAGGAGATTTATTTAATTTTGGTAATGTGTTTTTTATAATAATATCATTTAACTGATTATTAATTGAAATCTCATATTTTTCTAATATTTTAATTGAATCTTTATTTAAGCCATTGGCCTGTATAGTTGGGCCTGAACCAATATATGCAGGGTCATCTCCAGGGATATCAGATATCATATAAGTTGTAAGTTTTGCTGGATAGATTGCTTGAGCAAGACGACCACCTTTGATTTGAGATAAAGATCGTCTTACAATATTCATTTCATCTATTGGAGCACCACAACGTAAAAGTTCCTTATTTATTCTTTGTTTTTCTTCAAAACTAACACCTTTTGCAGGCAGTGTAAGTAAAGATGATGCTCCACCTGAAATTAGAAAAACTACATGATCGTCTTTTGATGATTGTGTGGCTAATTCCAATATCTTTTTAGATGCTAATAAACCATTTTTATCTGGTTCGGGATGAGAGGCTTCAACAATGTTTATAAATTTAGTTTTAGTATAATGACCATACCTAGTTACTACTAAACCCTCTAAAGGACCATCATAAGTGTTTTCGAATTCTTGTGCCATACTTGCACCTGCTTTACCTGCACCTAATACAATCAGTTTACCTTTTGGCTTTTGAGGAAGATTTCTAAATTTACCTCTTGGTTTAGCTGCATCAAGTGCAGATTTCATAATCAATTTGAGTGATTTTTCAAAATTCATAATAAATTTGCAATTTTAGTTAGTTTCTTAAAGAATGACTTTATAAGTTTTTAAATTCAATCATTAAATAAATTAAAGTGCAGGTATGAAATGGCTATTATAGAAAATAAATTAATTGGTAATACTTTGTTAGTAACTATTAATAATCCTTCAAAACGAAATTCAATGATCATTGGTTTTCACGATGAATTACAATCAACGATCAAAATGGGTGAAGAAAATAAGGATGTAAACTCAATCATCATAACTGGTGCAGGAGATTTCTTTTGTGCAGGTGGTGACCTGAATGGTCTCAAAACAAGAAGATCAATGACAGAAAATGAGAGATATAATGCGTTAGGTCAGTTAAATGGAACAATTCAAGCGATATATGACTGCTCAAAACCAATTATTGCAGCTATTGAAGGTGGAGCTGCTGGTGCAGGTGTTTCATTAGCTATGGCTTGTGATTTAGTCGTGATGAGTGAACATACATTTTTTTCCTTAGCTTATGTTAAAATTGGATTAACACCTGATGGCAATGCAACTAAATTCTTATCTGAGACTATGCCACGTCAAATGCTTGCTGAAATGGCAATGATAGGAGGTAAAATAGATGCCTCTAGATTATATCAAATAGGGGCTATTAATGTTTTGTCTCAAAAAGGAAATGCAAAAGAAACTGCTTTGGAATTATCTAAAAATTTCGATAATCTCCCAAAAAATTCACTTTCTAGAATTAAGAAATTATCTAGATCTGCTTATGGAAATAATTTTTCAGAGCAGCTCCTAATGGAAACTGATTTAATGGTGAAATCTATGGGTGACAAAGAGAGCATAGAGGGTATTGATGCTTTCTTAGAAAAAAGGGAACCGAATTATAAAAAATTAAGAAACTAGATTGTCTGGCATATTGATTGCTTATCAAAAGTATGAAGTTATTTAAAACATCAATAATATTTACTATGTCTTTTCTTATATTATCTAAGGAAGCTTTCGCAGATAATACTGACAAATTAAAGTTATGCGAAAATACAATCGAAAGTATAGAGTTACAAACTGATATTCCAAAAGGGCTTCTTCTTGGTATAGGAAAAGCTGAGGCAATTAGAAAAATAAAAAATAAATTTGTTATATGGCCTTGGACATTAAATCATGCTGGCAAAAGTATGTTTTTTGATACGAAAAAACAAATGAGAAATTATGTTTTTAAAAATTTAAAAAGAAATGATTTTAATATTGATGTTGGTTGTATGCAGATTAATATCAAATGGCATAAAAATAATTTTAAGAAGATATCCGACATGTTTGAGGTTAATCCTAATATTTCGTATGCAGCTTCATTTTTACAACAATTAAAAAATAAACATGGTTCATGGGATAAAGCAATTAAGCACTACCACTCTTCTGATCCAAAAAAAAATATACCTTATCTAATTAAAGTTAAAAGTTTTTGGAATGAAGTTGAAGAAGATAAAATAATCAAAGCTAAAAATATTAAATATGAAAGTTTTAAAAAAATAAATGAAACTTCACTCGCTAATATGATTAAAAAAAGGCAACCTTATTTGTTTGAGAGAATAGAGAAAGTTGAATTTTTTAGAAATATATTCTCACAAAATTAAATTAATTAATTGATTAAAAATTAAATAACGTAAATAGTTAAACTGTTATTTATTTAATTTTTATTGTGAGGTTTTGAGCATGAATGTAAAGGAAGCTTTCATTTCAAGAAGATCAGTTAGAAGGTTTCTTCCAGACCCGATACCAAAAGACAAGATAAAAAATATTTTAGAGTGTTCTGCTTTTGCGCCAAGTGGACATAATATACAGCCTTGGCATGTATATGTTGTAGAAGGTGAAAAAAAGCAAGCAATTACAAATTCTATTTTAGAGTCTATTGAAAATGGTTCTGCAAAAAATTTTAAACAAGAATTTGATTATTATCCAACTGAGTGGTTTGAACCATTTATTTCTAGAAGAAGAGCAGTTGGTTTTGAACTTTATAAGCTTCTTAACATTAAAAGAGATGATTTTGAAGCTAGAGATAAACAAATGCAAGAAAATTTTCATTTTTTTGGTGCCCCCCTTGGAATGTTTATAACTATGGATAGACGGGTTGCAACAGGAACATTTATGGATATCGGTATGTTTATTCAGAGTATATTAGTGGGTGCTAGAGGAGAAGGATTGCATACCTGTGGTCAAGTTGCTTTTACGAGATTTCATACTTTAATTGCAGACCATTTAGGTTTCAAAGAGAATGAAATGTTAGTATGTGGTGTTTCAATTGGTTACGAGGATAAAGATGCTCCTGAGAATGCTTTAAGAGTTGAAAAATTAAATTATAATGATTTTACTACTTTTTTTTCCTAACTTAATTTAACTTATATTAGACTAGTATATATGAAATTATTAAATCTTGATAGTTCTAAAACTTACTCAATACCAGATTTATATCTGAATATAGGACATTTACTTGATCATTTTATGATGCTTATTTTTGCCAAGGCAGCATTTGATGCGGGTAGAGAATTTGGGTTATCTTATGAAGAAATTATTATTTATGGAACTTTAGGTGTAGTTTTATTTGGAGCTGCAGCACCCTTAGCGGGTTGGTTAGCTGACAAATTTTCAAGAGCTATACTAATTACAATTTATCCTTTTGGTTTGGCCCTAGGTGCATTACTAACTGCTTTTTCAAATTCTGTAGGGATGTTAGGAATATCATTAGGTATTCTTGGGTTTTTTGCAGCAATTTACCATCCTGTTGGTATTGCAATGATTACAAAAAGACCAGGTAAAGTAGGTTTGAGGCTAGGTATAAATGGTGTTTGGGGTAATATGGGGGTAGCACTTGCACCAGTCCTAACAGGATTTCTTATAGCTTATGCTGATTGGAGACTAGCTTTCATGCTACCTGCAATTTTTTGTAGTATATTTGGAATTACTCAATTACTTTCTTTTATAGAGTTAGAAGAAAATTCCTCAAATGCAAAATCAGAAATTCAAAATGAAAAAAATCAAGTTATAAAGGATGGATGGCAAACAGTTCTTATTTGCTTAAGTATTGTTACATTATCTGGAGGATTTATCTTTGGTTCAATGACATTTCTAATACCAAGATTATTTGAAATCAATTTGTCAGAAATTTCAGATGATATTGCAATAACAGGAATATTAGCGGGATTAGTTTATGCTTTTGCTTCATTTGCTCAAATTGGTACAGGTTGGTTGGCTGATAAAATTCCTCCAAAATATGTTTTATCAGCTATGGGTGTTGGTCAATTAATTTTCATTTACTTAGCAAGTTTTACATTTGATTACAGTTTATTATTCATTATGTTAGCTGGAATGTTATTTGTCTTTGGGCAAGTTCCCATAACAGATATTATTTTGGTAAAATATGTTCAAGATAGTTGGAGAGGTCGAGTGCTTTCAATCAAGTTTATGGTTAACTTATGTGCTGGTGCTGCAGTTTTGCCTGCAATATCTATTTTGTTAAAAAATGGATTTGATTTTTCTGACGTTTTAAAATCATTGGCTATTATATCAATAGCTGTAATTGTTTCTGGAATGCTTTTGCCTAATAAATCATCAAATTTTATTATGGCCAAACAAAAATCTTTATAAAAATTTAATAATCCCTAACTTGTTGCCATGAAAAATAGTCAAATATTTATTTTTACAGACCTTGATGGTTCATTATTAAATCATAATAATTTTGAGTTTAAGGAGATAAAAGATTTTATTTTAGATTGTATTAGAAATGGTATTAAGATTATACCAAACACTAGTAAGACAAATTCGGAAATTCAGGTGTTTCTTGACCAATTAGGACAAAATCTTCCTTTTATTGTTGAAAATGGTGCAGCAATACATAATCTTGACTTAGTTCATCCAAAAATCAAAGTTAAAAATAACTCTCTTGTTTTCAGTAGATCATTACCTGAAATTTTAAAGTTATTTGAAAAAAAAATTCCTAAAGATTTCCAAAAAAGGTGTTTTTTTTTAAAAGATATGAGCTCAATCGAACAAATGAAAATTCTTGGTCTTAATAAAAAATATTTGCCGTTTGCTCTTAATAGAGATTATTCAATACCATTAGTTTTTGAAGGCTCAAAGGAGATCGTAAATGAATTCACTAGTCTTTTAAAAGAAATTGGCATGAAACTGCATGAAGGTGGAAGAATTTATAATATATGTGACGATTGTTCAAAAGGTAAAGCGATGATTACATTAATTGAAAAGTTAAAAAATGAATTCGATTTTAACTCTCATACAATAGTTGTAGGGGACAGTCCTAATGATATTTCAATGTTAAATGTTTCTGATCAACCTTGTATAATTCCTTTACCAAATAAAAAGAATTTATTTAATTTAAAAGATAAAAAAATAATTAGAGCAACTCAAACAGCACCACAAGGATGGGAAGAAGTAGTAAGAGCATCGCTTAAAAAAATTAATTTTGAATTAGAAGGATAGTGATATGGGTAGTTTTTATCAAAATGGCATAGTTGCAAATTTACATGATTTTTCATATGGAACGTCTTCTGAAGCGAATTATAAAAAGTTAGAAAATGATTTAATGAAATTTTCTAAAAAAAATCCAATGGAATTAATTCTACCATGTTTATTTTCTGAAATTAGCGGAAAGGCATTGCCCAAGATTGTTAATGAAATTAATAAAACCAAATTTTTAAACCATATAGTAATTGGTTTAGATAGAGCAAACAAAAATCAATACACAAAAGCTTCTAATTTTTTTAAGAATTTAGAAATACCTAATTCCATTCTTTGGAATGATGGACCAAGATTAATGGAACTTGACAAAGAATTAAAAGATAAAGGTTTGTCACCTAAAGAATTTGGAAAAGGTAGAAATGTTTGGTTCTGCATAGGTATGACCCTAGCGAGGGGCAAGGCAGAATCTATTGCTTTACATGACTGTGACATTTTAACATACGAAAAATCTTTATTAGCAAAATTATTTTACCCTGTGGCTAATCCAGTATTTAATTTTCAGTTTTGTAAGGGGTATTATCCTAGAGTTGCAGATGGGAAAATGAATGGAAGAGTTTCTCGTTTACTTGTTTTTCCTTTATTACTTGCAATGGAAAAAACAATTGGTCGAAGTGAATATTTAGATTTTATGAAATCATTCCGATATCCTCTAGCTGGAGAATTTTCTTTTCGAAGAAACTTGTTGCCAAGACTAAGAATACCTTCTGATTGGGGGCTAGAGATTGGAGTTTTGTCTGAAATGCAACGAAACCACGCTAGTAACAGAATCTGCCAAGTTGATTTAGCTCAGAAATACGACCATAAACATCAAGATTTATCAGAGGATGATGATAATTCTGGATTATCAAGAATGTCTATTGATATAACCAAAGCATTAATAAGAAAACTTGCAACTCAGGGAAATATTTTTACTTTAGAGACATTTAGAAGTATTAAAGCAACATACTACAGGGCTGCACTTGATATGATAGATATATATAGAAGTGATGCACAAATGAATGATTTAAATTTTGACTCTCATATTGAAGAAAAAACTGTAGAATTATTTGCATTAAATATAATGAAAGCTGGGGAATCCTTTTTTGAAAATCCAATGGAGACGCCTTTTATTCCAACTTGGAATAGAGTCTTGAGTGCAATCCCAGATTTTTTAGATAGATTGAAATTAAGTGTTGAATTAGATAATGCAGAAGTCAAATAATAAATTTAAAGAAAATATTAATTTAGATATTTTAAAAAGATTAAACTATATTTACGATACGATAATTTCTAAAGAAAAAACTTTAGAGTACTCAAAAAAGATTAATAGACTTATTAATCATTACAAAAAATTGGAAGCTAAAACTGAAACAAAAGATGCTTGGTCTGAAAGCACAATATTACTAATCACATATGCAGACAGTATCAGTAAAGGTATATCAGGCAAAAGCCTTAATAACTTTGGAAAATTCTACAAAAAATATCTTAAAAAATTTATTAATAGTATTCATTTTCTTCCTTTTTTTCCGTCAAGTGGAGATGGCGGTTTCTCTGTCAAAAATCATTTTGAAGTAGATAAAACTTATGGTACGTGGGATGATATCAAAGAGTTGTCAAAAAATGCTAACATAATGACTGATTTAGTTTTAAATCACGCATCTTCTGAAGGTGAATGGTATAAAAATTTTTTAAAAGAGAAAAGACCGGGCAAAAATTATTTTTATATTGTAGATAAAGATTATGACTGTAGTAAGGTTGTAAGACCACGTGACCATAATCTTCTTTCAGAGATAAAATTTTTAAATGAAAAAAAATTTTTATGGTGTACTTTTAGTCATGATCAAATTGATTTGAATTTTAAAAATCCTGAAGTTTTATTAGAATTTATTAATCTAATTCTCACATTTTCATCGTATGGTATCAAAATTTTTCGATTAGACGCAGTTGCATTTATTTGGAAAAAGTCTGGAACGTCTTGTCTAAATCTAACGCAAACTCACGAAATTATTAAATTATTAAGAGATATTGTAGATCAACTAGAGGAGAATATAATTATTGTTACTGAGACCAATTTACCAAAACAAGAAAATTTAAGTTATTTTGGTAAGAATGATGAGGCTCACTGGGTATATAACTTTCCATTACCACCTTTAATTATAAATACTTTTCTATTTGAGGATTCAAGCGCCCTTACAAAATGGAGCATGAAAATGCCGCCCGCTCAGATAGGAAACGCCTATCTTAACTTTATTTCATCACATGATGGCATTGGAATGAGACCTGCTGAAGGTGTATTAACTGATAAAGAAATAAAAAAAATGCTTCAAAGACTAAAGAAAAATGGAAGCCAGTTTTCAATGAGAAAATTATCTAATGGTGAAGAAAAAGTTTATGAGGCCAATATTTCATTATTTGACGCTCTGAAATTTACCGATAGTGATAAAAAAGGAAAATTTGACTTAAAAAGATTTATTGCTGCTCATTGTATAATTTTAGCAATTGAAGGAGTTCCAGCTTTTTATTTTAATTCATTGTTTGCAGCAAAAAATGACGAGAAAGCTTTTGATAGTTCAGGGATTAAAAGAAACCTGAATAGATATAAATGGGACTATTCATCTTTAATTAGTTTATTAAATGAAAAAGATAGTATTGAGTATAACAGTTATGATGCATTTAAAAATTTAATCTCTATAAGAAAAGTACAGCCGGCCTTTCATCCAAACGCAACTCAATTTACTCTTAATTTAGATAAAAATATTTTTTCTGTTTGGAGACAGAGTAGAGACAGAAAGCAGAGCATTTTTGCTTTAACAAATGTGTCTTCAAAAAATGTAAAATTAAATAGTAACCAGATTAATTTAATTGACGATGAACAATGGTTTGATTTATTAAGCCCAAATGAAACAATAATAGACGGGCAATTTATAAAACTTAATCCTTATCAAACTGTATGGATTACAAATTTTAAAGTATAAAATTAAATTTTAATTTAAGGACAATCCACCTTGTTCATTGAGAAAAGATGTTATTGAGTCTATACCAGTATTATTTCTCATCTGACCAAAAACATAAGGTAATTTATTTCTAGCTATTTCAACATCATTTTTCATTTTATCAAGATCAACGCCAACATGTGGTGCAAGATCTGTTTTGTTTACAAGCAAAAAATCTGATTTTGTAATAGCAGGCCCTCCTTTTCTAGGAATATCACCGCCCATTCCTACATCAATTACATAAATAGATAAATCTACCAATTCAGGGCTAAAAGTAGCAGCTAAATTATCACCTCCTGATTCAATTAATATTAATTCTAAGTCAGGAAACTTTTCTTTTAATTCATCGACTGCTAACAAATTAATTGAAGCATCTTCTCTAATAGCGGTATGTGGACATCCACCTGTTTCAACTCCTTTAATTCTTTCCAAAGGAAGTGCCTGTGCTTTCATTAGATATTCTGCATCCTCAATTGTATAAATATCATTAGAAATAACTGCCATTGAGACTTTTTTAGAAAGTTTTTTGCATAAAGCCTCTGTTAAACTAGTTTTCCCTGCACCTACAGGGCCTCCAATACCTACTTTAAGTGGTCCAAAGTTATTAATCATGTTTGATATATCCTATTATTTAATGATTCATGATACATGCTACTTAAGTCAGACAAAAAAGCAGAACTTCCTAAATTATTGATTTGTGCAATTTTATTTATGTTTGCTTGTTTTTCAATCACTGACAATAAGTTAATTAGAATTTTCTGTCCCTCGCTCTGACCTAGAGGAATATGTTTAATTCCAACGTTAATAAGATTTGATACAAAGCTCTGTAGAAAAGCAATTAATAATTTTTCTAGGGGTATTTTAAAATATGAACCAGCTTTTCCAATAGCTGTTGGGTAAGCTAAATTTGTATCAATTTTATAACCCCAATTTTCTTTAATGTTTTTACAAAAAGCTTTTCCTAGATTTGAAGTTTCAATCCATCTTTCTTTAGAAGGGCAAAGAGCAAATGCAAGTTCATTTACTTCTTCACCATTATAAGCGTTGGCAAGTAAAATACTGTCAGTTTTTCCAGTACCATTTACAATTAAATGTTTTGTCCATTCTTCCAAACTAATTCTATCATATACAAATTCATATTCAATTGCAGCTTCCAAACCATGAGAAAAGTTAAAGCTACCTATAGGAAAGCTTGGCGAAAACCAGGAAAGTAGTAACTGATGATAGTCAAAAGTTGGTTGTTTTTGTTTAATGCTTGTGTCCATGAGTTCTACCTAAACCATACGCACCACCTTCTGGGTTAAATTCTTCTTTTACTTTTTTTACAGATCCACCCAGTTTTATGATTAAGTTTTCAATAACTTTATCAACTTGTATTAAAAGTCTCTCATTTTCAATCTGACAAGGGATATGTCTATTACCAATATGCCAAGTTATTTTCATAAGGTTACTACTTGTAATTTCTAATAGCTCTTCCTCAGCAGATTTAATTAAAATGATTGATCCATTATCAAGTAAAAATCCGTCATTTTTTTTTAGAGAAACAGTCTCTGATAAATTTACTAAAAACCCAAAATTATTGTCAGAGACAAGTTTTTTTCTTCTAATAAACCTTTGATCATAAGTTAAGGTTATAGTATCTTCTATTTTTTTATTTTCTGGATTAACTAAAATCTTCTCTGAAATCATTATTTTCTCTAAAATAAAAAATATCTCTGAGCCATAGGTAATTCTATAGCTGGCTCGCAGGTAAGAACTTCTCCATCAGCTGTAACTTCATATGTTTCAGGATCAACTGTAATATCTGGGCAATAATTATTATAAACCATATCTTTTTTTGAGATATCTCTTGTTTTCTCCACCGCAACAGTGTTTTTAGCAAGTTTTAATGAATCTAAACTTCCAGATTTAATAGAATCTTTACTTACAAAAGTAATTGAAGATGTCTCTAGGGATCTTCCATAAGAAGAAAACATTGGTCTTGTATATACAGGTTGTGGAGTTGGAATTGATGCATTAGGATCACCCATTTGAGCACAAGCAATGCTTCCACCAAGCATCACAATCTCTGGCTTTACTCCAAAAAAGGCTGGATCCCATATTACAATATCAGCTCTTTTACCTTCAGTAATTGAACCTATATGTTTAGATAGACCGTGAGTTATAGCTGGATTAATTGTATATTTAGCTACATATCTTTTAACTCTAACATTATCATTATCACCTTTTTCTTCCTGTAGACGACCTCGTTGAACTTTCATTTTGTGAGCTGTTTGCCAAGTTCTGATTATAACTTCTCCAACTCTTCCCATTGCTTGACTGTCAGAAGCTATAATCGAAAAGGCACCTAAATCATGGAGGATATCCTCTGCAGCTATAGTCTCTTTTCTAATTCTGCTTTCAGCAAAGGCAACGTCTTCTGGAATTGATTTATCTAAATGATGACATACCATAAGCATATCCAAATGCTCTTCTAAAGTATTTATAGTATAGGGTCTTGTTGGATTAGTTGATGATGGTATTACATTTTCATTCCCGCATACTTTAATGATATCAGGAGCATGGCCTCCACCAGCACCTTCAGTATGAAAGGCATGAATTGTTCTACTATTAATAGCTTTTATAGTATTTTCTACAAATCCACTTTCATTCAATGTATCTGTATGTATCATTACTTGAACATCCATTTTGTCAGCTACATTTAGACAGTTATCTATAGCACCAGGAGTGGTACCCCAATCTTCGTGTAATTTCAATGCGCAAGCTCCAGCATTTACCTGTTCAATTAATCCATCTGGTTTAGAAGAATTGCCTTTACCAGCAAATGCAAGATTCATAGAAAAAGCATCCGCTGATTGTATCATTTTACCTATATGCCAAGATCCAGGCGTGCATGTTGTTGCTAATGTTCCATGAGCAGGTCCAGTACCACCTCCTAGCATTGTTGTTAAACCTGAGTGCAGAGCATCTTCGATTTGTTGAGGACATATATAGTGGATGTGAGAGTCAAATCCCCCTGCTGTAATGATTTTACCTTCACCTGCGATTATTTCTGTGCCAGGTCCAATAATAATATCAATTTTTGGCTGAGTATCAGGATTTCCAGATTTTCCAATTTTTTGAATAATACCTTCTTTAATTCCAATATCGGCTTTAAATATTCCATTCACATCAACTATCAGTGCGTTTGTAATAACAGTGTCAACGGCGCCATCTTTTCTTGTAACTTGTGACTGGCCCATCCCGTCTCTAATTACTTTTCCACCACCAAATTTTACTTCCTCGCCATAGACAGTTAAATCATTTTCAACTTCTATAAACAAGTCTGTGTCAGCCAATCTAACTTTGTCACCAATCGTAGGGCCAAACATTTCTGCATATGATGATCTTTTTATTTTTGAACTCATTACAAGGCTCCCATAATTTTCTGATTAAACCCAAAAATATTTTTATCACCTTTGATATTGATTAAATTTACCTCTCTTGTTTGACCTGGTTCAAAGCGAACTGCAGTTCCAGCTGCAATATCTAGTCTCATTCCTTTTGTTTTATCCCTGTCAAAAGATAAAAATTCGTTTGTTTCGTAAAAGTGATAGTGGCTACCAACTTGGATTGGTCTATCACCTGTATTTGAAACTTTTATCTTTAAAGTATCAGAATCTTTATTTAAAACTATTTCATCAGATTTTGTAATAATTTCTCCAGGTATCATTTAAATCTCCATTATCTTATAGGATGATGAACTGTGACTAATTTTGTGCCATCGGGAAATGTGGCTTCAACTTGAACTTCATGTATCATTTCAGGAATTCCACTCATACATTCATCCTTTTTTACAACATGAGCACCAGCTTCCATTAAGTCTGCAACGGTGCGTCCTTCTCTAGCTCCTTCAACAACAAAATCTGAAATTAAAGCTATAGCCTCAGGGTAGTTAAGTTTAATTCCTCTACTTTTTCTATTTCTTGCAACTATTGCAGCTAAGCTAATTAAGAGTTTATCTTTTTCTCTAGGTGATAATTTCATGTTCTCTCCCTAACTGTTCCATACTTTTGGAATGTTATCATCAGCAAGTTTTGATAATAAAATTTTTTGTATTGATTTCAAATCATAAGCATCTTTGGCAACCATTCTGACTAAAATTTTATCATTCCATATAGAATGAGACAACAACACTGTCTCTGAGTTTTTTAGAATTTCAGGTAAAGTATTCTCATAGGATAATAGTTTTTTCCCGTAGATAAATATATTAGATATTGCAACTCCATCTTTAGCTGAAGCAATATTTGAAAGAGTTTCTTTAATATCTCCATTTAAATTTAATGATTCAGCGTGAATCAAATTTTTATTTACATTTATTCTCCAATTATCATTGAAATAACCCTTTTCAAGATATTCACCCATAGCTGTTCTTCCAAATATTGTGGTTTCAGCTAATACAAAATTTGAATTAGGACTTAAATTTACTTCAATGTTTCTATCAAAATTACAGTTGTTGAACAAAATTAATTCTTGTGGTATCCAAAAAAGATTACTTGTGTCATCTACTGTCAAAGAGATTTTAATTTTAGCCTGTTCATTAAATCCCTTATAAGCTCTTTCTGCGGTTTGAGTAGTTAAAAAAATTTTGGATTTGCTAACAATTTCAAAATCATAAGAAAAATTATCACCACTTGTAATTCCACCAGCAGTGTTGACTAAAACTAATTCTTTAAATTTTTGAGAAGATTTAGGGTAAAACACTTTTGCAGAACCTGATTGATAGAAGCGATTTATTTCATTGTTTTTTATTTTAACATTAATATCACCACGAGCTCTTTGAAAGATTGTTTTTTTATTTAGCATTTATATGTCGATACCCTTCGTTAGTTTTTTATTATATTTTAGCTCTCTTTATGATCATATTTTAGAATAATGAACTGTTCCACGTTCATCAACTTTACTTTTGGCTTGATTAGTTACATCTAGATGGATTAGATGAGCTCTTGCTTCTCCAATTGCAAAGTGCATTTGTTCATCACCTATTTTTCTGTCAAAGATAATTTCAATAGAATCCATAATAGTTATATCTTTCTCATTAAGGGCATCTAATATTAAACTTAATCTATGATTATGATGTTTAATTAAGTCTTTGGCTCGCTGATCACCATTCGTAAATGGCCAATCATGACAAGGAAATACTTTTGTATCTGTTTCCATGGTTGATATTTCATTAAGATATTTAAAATAACCACCTAGTCTATCATCTAATGGATCAAAAAAATTATCAGAAATGTTTGGTGAAATCCTAGGTAACAAAAAATCTCCTGAAAGATATAACTTTCTTTTATAATCCATCAAAGAAATATGCTCAGGTGAGTGGCCAGAGTCTGTTCTAGCTATCCATAATCCATCATTAGACTCAACTTCATGTCCAGCTCTAATGATTTCAAATTCAGGTAGTTCATATACTCTATTTTTGTATAGCCTTGTTGCTGGACCCTTAGCAAGAATATCTTCTTCACTCATTCCAGCTCTTACAAAAACATTACGAAAAATTTTTGCATATTCATCATCTGCCATTGATCTAAAAGTATTGGCAGTGAATAATTCTTTTGCTGTTGTATAACATTTAATATCTAATTTTTTTTGAAGCCAGCCTGCCATTCCAATATGATCAGGGTGATAATGTGTAATTAATAAACCTACAAATTTTTTAGATTTTAATGGACCATTTATAAGCGCTTCCCAATGTTCTTCAGAATGTTCAGATTTTAGCCCAGCATCTAAAATTAATAGTCCTTTTGGAGTATCCATTAAAAATAAATTTACATGGTTTAATCTAAAGGGAAGCTCAAAATGCACCCAATATAAATCAGAAGCGATTTGAGTTAATTCACCAAATTTAGGTTTATCAATTTCTAGTTTCGTCATTTATTGCTCGTCAAGAATTATCGTGGTAATTTTTATTTAAGATGTTAAGAATATACATTAAATCTAAATTAGATCTAGCAAATCTAAAATAAAATTTTAAAAATGAAAATATAAGGTTTTTAGATTATATTTTTATACTATCATATAGATTAAACATTAAGAGATACATTATGAAAAATTCATTAGAAGGAATAAAGATATTAGATCTAACAAGAGTTTTAGCAGGGCCTTATTGTACCCAAATGCTTGGTGATCTTGGTGCAGAGATAATAAAAGTTGAAAGGCCAGGAGGAGGGGATGATACCAGGGGATTTGCTCCACCATTTGTAAAAGACGAAAACGGAAAAGAGACGGATTTGAGTGCGTATTATTGTGGAGCAAACAGGAATAAAAAATCAATAACTGTCAATCTTAGTAAAAAAGAAGGGCAGGATTTAATAAAGAAATTACTTAAAGATTGCGACATATTAGTAGAAAATTTTAAAACAGGTACATTAGAGAAGTATGGACTTAGTTATAATGATTTAAAGATTGAGTTTCCTAGATTAATTTATTGTTCTATCACAGGTTTTGGACAGACTGGTCCTTATGCATCTAGACCAGGCTATGATGGTTTAATTCAAGCAATGGGCGGCGTCATGGCTCTTACTGGAGAACCTAATGGGGAGCCTATGAAAGTTGGAGTTCCTATTGGAGACTTGATGGCAGGAATGTTTGCATCAGTAGGAATTCTTGCAGCTGTTAGACATCAAATTCAAACTGGAGAAGGTCAATTTATTGATATTGGTATGTTAGACACACATGTTGCATGGCTTGCTAATCAAGGAATGAATTATTTGTCTACAGACAAAAACCCTGAAAGACTAGGCAATCAGCATCCTAATATTGTTCCTTATCAAGTCATGCCTACATCTGATGGATATATTGTACTTTCAGTTGGAAATGACCCAACTTTTGAGAGATTTTGTAAATTAGCGGGCGAAGAAAAGTTAATTATTGATCCAAAGTTCAAAACCAACGCGGACAGAGTATCAAACAGAGAATTTGTTACTAAAGTTTTAAACGAAATTACCAAGAAACACACATCCGAGTGGTGGCTAAAAGAGTTAGAGAAAGAAAAAATTGGATGTGGTCCAATTAATACATTAAGTCAAGTTTTCTCAGACCCGCATGTTAAGGCTAGAGAAATGATAGTGAATATGAATCATAAAAAAACAGGTAAATCTCCTCTAAAATTAATAGCAAACCCAATTAAAATGCATAAAACGCCACCAAGTTATAGAATGCCACCTCCATTACTTGGAGAGCATACAGATGAAATTTTATCTGAAAAAATTGGTCTCAGTGAAGCTGAGATAAAAAATCTAAAAGATAATGAGATAATTTAATAAATTATTCTGAAAGAATTTATGGTACGGACACAAAACAAAAGTCTCATTCCTGAAATTGAGTATGATGGTCTAAGGTCTTGGATTAGATTAATTTTTTTATTTATTATTGGTGTTGTAGGTACTGTAGGTATGTGGTCAGTTGTAGTTGTAATGCCTGCATTAGAAACTGAATTTGCCATTGATAGAGGTAAGGCAAGTTTGCTTTATGCTACTACCATGGTTGGTTTTGGATTAGGTAATTTTTTAATTGGAAAAGTAATAGATAAATTTGGGCTTAAATTTCCAATTATTGTTGCAGTTATGCTTCTTTCATCATCCTATTTAGTAGCAATGATTTCCAATCAATTTTGGCACCTATTGGTTTTACAAGTTTTTATGGGTACAGCTGCATCAACTTTTTTTGGTCCCTCTATGGCGGATATTGGAAATTTTTTTGAAAAACATAGAGGACTAGCAGTTGCAATAGTTGCTAGCGCAAATTACGTGGCAGGTGGTTTGTGGCCACTCTTTATCAGTAATCTGCTAGAGTTTAGTAACTGGAAAGAAGTCTATTTTTATATTGCAATAATCTGTTTGGTAATTATCTTTCCAATTTCATTAATATTGAAAAATAATATTGTTACTTCAAATAACCAAGATATTAAATTGAATAATGAAAATAACACTATAAAGAATCTTTCACCTAAAACTTTACAAACTTTGTTAGTATTAGCTGGTATTGGTTGTTGTCTTGCGATGGCAATGCCTCAAGTTCATATTGTTGCTTTATGTGTTGAGAGAGGCTTTGGTCTAACTGTTGGAGCTCAAATCCTATCTGTAATGCTATTGTCTGGAATGATAAGTAGGATTGGTTTTGGATTTTTATCTGACAAAATTGGCCCAATATATACCATTTTTATTGGATCATTATTACAAATGTTGTCTTTAGTTTTTTTCTTACCATTTGATAGTCAGTTGTCACTATTCATTGTGTCTTTGATGTTTGGTTTGTCTCAAGGTGGGATTGTACCGGCATATGCAATGATAGTTAGAAAATATCTCCCAATTGAAGAAGTTGGAGAAAGAGTAGGTTTGGTTATAATGGCAACTATCGTAGGTATGGGGTTAGGTGGTTGGATGTCTGGAGAAATATTTGATATTACTCAATCTTATAAACTTGCATTTGTTAATGGAATTTTTTGGAATTTTACAAATCTACTTATTGTCACTTTTATTATGTGGAAAGTTTATTTCCAAAAAGATAGATTTATTTATAGTTAGCTTGAGAGTTTTAGATGAATAAAATAAAAGATCTTACAAAATCAAGTTTTGAAATCACTTATGAATTATTTATCATAATGATACCTACTTTGATAGTAGTAAAAATACTTGATGAAATAGGTTTTGTTGAAATTTTAAACAAGATGTTTGCTCCTTTAATGTTTTTATTAGGATTACCAGAAGCTATTTCATTAGTTTTTACTACATCAATGTTAACTAGTCCTTATGCTGGTCTTATAGTTTTCTCAGGGCTTCCTGCCGATATGCCATTTACTGCTGCTCAAGCAAGTGTTTTAGGGCTTCTTATTTTATTTACACATTCTTTACCAATAGAAGTGATTATTTGCCGAAAAGCTGGCGTTAGAGCTCGTGCAATGATATTTATTAGATTAGGTTTAGGAATATTATCATGTTATTTTCTGAATTTGTTTTTCGAATTTACAGGATATATGAATTATCCCGCTACTATTTTATTGCCAAGCCTTGAGAGTGCACCTGATCTTTTAAGTTGGGGGATTTCTCAATTAAAAGGGCTTGGAATGATTTTCATCATAATTGTTGCATTAGTCATTATTTTGGATTTTTTGAAATATATTGGTGTTGAAAAACTTATTGAAAAAACTTTAAAACCATTTTTAAATTTTTTAGGTGTTGGTGAGAAGGCATCTACAATAGCAGTTGTAGGAGTTACATTAGGAATTGGATTTGGAGCTGGGCTTTTAATTAAAGAAGTTAAAACTGGAAAACTTCACTATAAAGACGTGTTTGGTGTATTAGTATTAGTGGGAATGCTTCATAGTATTATAGAAGATACCGCAGTTGTATCACTTATTGGAGCAAATATAATAATAACATTATTTCTTCGGGCTATATTAACACTTTGTATTGTTTATATTTTTATGAGATTAGGTGCTAATTTCAGCCAGGAATTTTGGCAAAAACATCTTACTAATTACAATATACCAGAATATAAACCAAATTCTTAATATGGAATTGATTTGTTATCCCAAGCAAATATTTTGCCGTTATCTTCAGTCGTTTTAGTATCAATAACGTCAATCAATTTGTTAGCTGAAAATTCAGGAGAGAAATATTCCTTGTCTTTTTTCTGGAAAGGTCTAGATAATTTTGAATTAACTGTGCCTGGGTGAAGACCAAAAATAATACTATTTTTATTAGATCTTTTTTGTTCGATCGATAGTCCTTTTAAAATCATATTTAATGCAGATTTCGAAGCTCTGTAGGAATACCAACCACCAAGTTCATTATCTTCAATGCTTCCTACTCGCGCAGAAATTGATGCAAATTTTGTTGTTTTATCCCTATGTAGGCAAGGTAAAAAATATTTTGCAATTAATGCAGTTGGTATTGTGTTAGCATTAAACATATCTAAAAATTTTTGAGCAGATAAATCCTTAATTGATTTCTCTGGATTTTCTAACGCACCAATTGCAACTATTATTATGTCTAACTTAAATTGTAGAGATGAAGCTGCATTTGATAGGCCTTCTTCATTGCAATAATCAACCTTTATTGATTTTATAAGATCATTTTCAAAATTTTCACCCGATCTTGAGTACGCAATGATATTATCAATATTTTGTTTTTTTGTGTATTCAATGCATAGTGCCTTTCCAATTGCACCAGAGCATCCAAAAATAGCTATATTTAGATTTGTCATTATATAAACTTTTGTTCTTATAATTGAATTTTTAATCGTTATAGTTTATCCGATAGATATAATCATCTTATTATTAAATACAAAGAGATAGATATGAAAAATAATAAACCTCATTTCTTACTAATTCATGGAGCTTGGCATGGAGGATGGGTTTGGAATGAAATATCTGAAATCTTGAGATATCAGCGGTATAGTGTTTCAACTCCAACACTCACGGGTTTAGGTGAAAAAAAACATTTATTATCATCAAAAATTACAATTGAAACATTTATTGAAGATGTTGTTAATCATATTATTTTTGAAAATCTTAGCAATATAATACTAGTTGGTCATAGCTTCGCCGGAAGTGTGATAAGTGGAGTTGCAGATAGATTAAAAGATAGAATACAAAAATTAATTTATTTTGATGCTATGATTTTAATAGATGGTCAAAAACCTTTTGATATTACTCCAAAAGAAACAGTTGAACAAAGAATTGAATTAGCAAAAAAATTTGGAAATAACATATCAATACCAGCTCCTAGCGCAGATGCATTCGGTGTTTTCGATATTAAAAAGTCATTGTTACTAGAAGAAAAACTTACACCACATCCTTTAAGTGCATTTCAATCAAAACTTATTCTTAAAAATGAGGTTGGTAATGGGATTCCTCTTTCCTACATTTTTTGTACGAAACCCGTTTACAAAAGTCTTGAGAGTTCAAGAGAGGTTGTGCGTAAAATGAAATGGCCAATTTTTGAGCTAAATGCTGGGCATAATGCCATGCTAACTCATCCAAAAGAAACTTTAAATTTACTTATGAAAATTTGTAACTAAAATATAAATTTTGGAGGTTAAAATGTCAGCTTGTATAACTGGGTGGGCTCATAGTAAATTTGGAGTGAATTCAGAACAAACATCTGAAAATATGATTGCAGATGTTGTTGAAAAAGCTATTAAGCATGCAGAAATTTCTGCTAAGGAAATAGACGCTATTTTTGTTGGAACATTCAATAATGGTTTTCAAAAACAAGATTTTCACGGTGCACTACCTGCAGTTTCACAATCTGATTTGAGATATGTCCCCGCAATGAGAGTGGAGAATGCATGTGCTACTGGTTCTGCAGCCATTCATACTGCAATGAATGCAATAGAGGCAAAAAAAGCTAAAACCACATTAGTTGTCGGTGTTGAGAAAATGACAGATGTCTCTTCTGAAAGAGTTGGTGATATATTGCTAGGTGCTAGTTATAGACCAGAAGAGGGTGATACAAAAGGCGGATTTACTGGCGTGTTTGCTGCAATTGCAAAGTCCTACTTTCAAAAGTACGGTGATAAGTCTGATATTTTAGCAAAAATTGCTGCAAAAAATCATGAAAATGGATGTGTAAATCCATTTGCACATATGCAAAAAAAACTAAAATTTGAGTTTTGTAATTCTGTATCAGAAAAAAACCCATATGTAGCTAAACCTTTAAGAAGAACTGATTGTTCTATGGTATCTGATGGAGCTGCTGCTCTGATCATTCAAGATATTGACCTTGCACTTTCAGCAAAAAGAGCGATTGCATTTAGATCAAGAAGGCATGTCAATGACATACTTCCTCTTAGTAAGAGAGAAAAAACTGAATTTGAAGGTGCACGTCAAGCATGGCAGCATGCTCTTCAAGATGCCAAGATAACCTTGGATGATTTATCATTTGTTGAAAGCCACGACTGTTTCACAATTGCTGAACTTATTGAGTATGAAGCAATGGGCTTAACTAAAATAGGTGAGGGCTATAAAGCTATTGAAGAGGGTTGGGTTCAGAAGACCGGTAAATTACCTATAAACCCATCTGGGGGGCTGAAGTCAAAAGGGCATCCCATTGGTGCAACTGGAGTATCTCAACATGTTATGTCTGCAATGCAATTGACAGGTGAAGCTGGAGATATGCAAATCAATAAAGCAAATTTAGCGGGTATATTTAATATGGGTGGTGCTTCTGTTGCAAATTATGTATCAATTTTAGAAAGATTACGCTAATAAATATTTTTGATGATTCTAAAAAATTAATTTTTTAAATGCATCATGAGTTTTTATAATTAGGTTTTCTCTTTTCTAATAGCGCGTCTATTGCTTCCCTGTGATCATCAAGTTGTTGTAACATGCTTTGTTGGCTAGCGGCCATTTCTAACGCATCTTGCAAAGGAACGTTTTGTGACATTCTTAGTAAACGTTTGGCTCGTCTGGATGCTTCTGGAGGTTGGGCAGCAATTTTTTTAGCTAATTGTTGAGCTTCTACTATCAAATGTTCGTTTGGGACAACTTTTGAAACAAGTCCCCAATCTAGAGCCTTATTAGCATCTAGAACATCACAAGTTAAGATCATTTCATTAGCTCTTGCGAAACCAATTATTTTCGGAAGGAACCAAGATCCTCCATCTCCTGGTATAATGCCTATCCGAAGAAAACTCTCAGAAAATTTTGCATCCTCACCAGCTATCCTAATATCACACATTGTACATAGATCATTGCCTGCACCTATAGCATGACCGTTAACTGCGGCTATAACTGGGACATCTATAGAATTCATAGTTAAAGGAATTTTTTGAATACCAAATCTGTACCAATCTTCAAGTTGTGATTGGGTCATTTGATCTTTTGTAGTCATGTCTTTTATTTCTTGAAGATTGCCACCAGAAGAAAAACTTTTTCCAGCTCCAGTTAAAATTACACACCCAACATTTTTGTCTTTATCAGCTTTTTGTAAATATTCTACTAGGCCTTCTATGATATCACCTGAAAGTGCATTCCTTGTATCAGGTCTGTTAAGTGTTATTTTAACAATTCTATCATCTTGTTCATATAAAACCGATTTTACCATATTTCACCTCAAAGTTTTTTTGCAATTAAGCTAAATATTCCCATAAGTTTTTATTATTTTTTTCAAGAAATATTTTCCCTAAAAATTCCTCCCAAAATGACTCATTTCCAAAGTCATTCCTCCAACTATTTAAATTTTTTGTAAAATAAGATAATTCATACTCCTTGGTAAATCCAATTGCACCATGAACTTGATGAGAAATAGCTATAATTTTTCCAGCAGCTGCACCAGCTCTTATTTTTGATATTGCAATATCGTTGAAATTATTGTCACCTAAATTAAGGTCTGTAATTGCAGATAGGGCCGCAGACGAGGCTGACAGTTCAACTGCCATATCTGAAATCTGGTGTTGTATTGCTTGAAACTTCGATAGCGCTCTACCAAATTGTTGCCTTTCTGAACAATAATTAATTGACAAATCAAGAACTTTTTCCATTGCACCAATCATTTGAGCAGATCTAAGAACCGCACCAAGAAACTTAAAGTCGATTTTATTGTTAAGAGGTTTAATTTCAGCAATATTTAAATTAGCTACTTTGATATCGTACCTTGGTTCAGCTAAGAAGTTTTTTTTATGTATAATTTCTCCATTAATTTCATCAATTAAAATTGCTTGTTTAGCATTGTTCATTTCATTAATAATTAATAAATTTTTTGTGAGGTTAAGGTATGGAATTGATAAAATATCTCCAGAAATCATATTGTTTTCAATTTGTAAATTTTTTGTATCAGTAGCAAAAGTTACTATGCCGTTTGGAGGATTTATATCGGATTCAGATAAAACATAATTAGATAAAATCGTTTCTGATAAGGGTAAAGGAGTTCCATGATTATTTACAATTTTAATCAAAGGTAAAATTGAAAAAAATGGTATTTCATAACCACCAAACTTTTCTTTAACTGATATTTTTGGAAGTCCATTTTTTTCAATTTCATTCCACAAATTTAATATATCATTATTTTCATAAACTATGTTTTGTCTTAAATTATGATTTACGTGTTTTTGTAAAATTTTAGAAGTTGTTTCTAAAATTATTTCTAATTCTTCAATCATCTTAGGCCTAACTGTCTAGCAATTATACCTTTCATGATTTCAGTTGTACCTCCTCTTAGAGAGTTTGATGGAATTCTTAATGTTGCATCTTCAAATAGATTTTGTAATTGATTTGGCCATTCATGAAGAGGAACGATATTTGAAAATTCTCTTAATGTTTCTATCATCATCTTTTCAAATTTATTACCTAATTCTTTTACAAATGCTGCTTGTGTCTCAGGAGATTCACCATATTGAAGCATTGAAGCAACCGAAAAACTCATTCTTCTTAATGTTTGTATTTCAGATATTAATTTACCAACTAACTTTGTGCCTGAATGAATGAGTGAGTTTCTGAATTCATTTATAAAACTATCTAATAATGTGAAATGAGAGAGAAATCTTTCTGGACCAGATCTTTCTAGGGCAAGTTCACCTACAACTTGTTTCCAGCCTTTGCCTTCTTCTCCTAAAAGGGTATCATCTGACAATTCAACATTGTCAAATAAAGTTTCATTAAAATGTCTTTGACCAGTCATATCAGCAATCCCAGTAATCTTTACGTTTGGAAGAGACAAATCAACAAGAAATTGAGAAAGACCTTCATGCCTGTTTTTCTCAGATGCTGGACTAGTTCTAGCTAGAACAATCATATAATGTGCTAAATGAGCGCCGGTAGACCATATTTTTCTTCCCTCAAGTTTCCAGCCGTTCTCAGTTTTGGTGGCTTTCGTTTTTACTGAGGCTAAATCCGAACCAGAGTCAGGTTCACTCATTCCAATAGCAAAAAAACACTCGCCAGCTGTTATTCGAGGAATAATAGAAGATTTCTGTTTTTCATTTCCATATCTCAAGATTTGACTTCCACTCTGTCTATCAGCTATCCAATGAGCTGCTACAGGAGCTCCTGAAGACAAGAGTTCTTCTGTTACTACGTATCTTTCTAAAGCTGTTCTTTGATGTCCGCCATATTCTTTAGGAAATGACATCCCAAGCCAGCCTTTAGATCCAAGTTTTTTACTAAAGCTTGGATCAGCTGAAAAAACCCAGGCATCTGGAGATGGTGTAAATTCATTATTATTTATACAGGTTGTTATAAATTCTCTTACTTCTTTTCTAAGATTTGAGAGTTCGTTTGTTTCTTTTATAAATGGAAAATTGAATTTTGACATTAATACTTCTTCACAGTTGGTTACTATAATTAAACTAAATAATATAAGGTAAACGTCAATAGAATTAATAGAATATAAATAAGTTTAATTATTGATATTAAGAATTTCATAATTTAATCTTTTTACGATTAAGGAGGTTGAAATGTCGATAGATGAAAATATCTTGCAAAGATTAAGGAATATAGCAACACCCACGTTAGCGAATGCACTTGATGATATTGGTTTCAATGGTGTTATGAATAATCTACATCCTGCAGGTCTGGGTATGAAAATAGTTGGAAGGGCAGTAACTGTACAGGAGGTTACGGGGGCATATGGAAGTTTTTCTACAGAAGAATTCAAAGTTGGGCATATGATTGACGCCGCTAGTCCAGGTGATGTTATAGTAGTTGCAAATAATGGAGCACAAGTATCTACCTGGGGTGGAATGGCTTCTTACTCTGCAAAATTAAAGGGTATAGCTGGGCTGGTAGTTGATGGTGGAGTTAGGGATCGAGAAGAAATAGTAGAATTTTCTTTTCCAACTTTTTCAAAACACATGGTTCCAACACCTGGTAAAACTCGAATAAAAGTCCTTTCAATCAATGAGCCAATCATTTGTGCAGGAGTAAGGGTTAGACAAGGAGATATTATTGTAGGAGATGGAACGGGAGTTTTGTGTTTGCCAATTGAACATGTTGAAAAAATAACTGAGGAAGCTGAAAAGTTTACTGCTGACGATAAAAAGGCTATGCAAGAAATGGAAAATGGTCTGACTTTTAGAGAAGCACTAAAGAAATTTTCAAAAATTTAATTTTTTCCTCTAAGAATTTCCAAAGCTCTTTTAAAAAAATCAGCTTGACCAAAATTTCCTGATTTTAGAGTAACTGAAACAGGTTTGTTACAATTTGAATTTGGCGACCAAAGAGCAGGAACTCCATGAGCAATTTCTTTTCCAATTTTTAATTCTTGTAGCCCTAATCCATTAACTACGGCACCTGATGTCTCTCCGCCGGCAGATATAAAAATACCGAAAGTATTATTTAAAAGTTTACTCGATAGATTCTCAAAAAAACTTTCAATCTTATTCGCTAATACTTCTTGTCCATACTGAATTTGTTTTTCTTTAACAATTTTTGGATCTGCAGATGAATAAATTAAAGGTGATAGTGTTTCATTATTTTTAATCCATCTTATAACATCTTCAATTAACTTTTCGTTATTCATCACTTCGTCGGCAGAAATAAAATATGACGGATTATCTTTTTTATAAACCCCTATTTGACTCAAAGTAGCAGATGAACAAGAGCCTGATAGAATTACTGCATTTGTTGTATTTTCAGGAATTTGAAAATTTTCATCCGAGAGTAAACCATCTTTTTTATAAATTTTTGGTAAACCTAAGGCAATTCCTGATCCACCAGTTAAAAATTGTAAATCTTTTACTCCGTTACAAATAATTTCAAAATCTTCATTATTGGTTGTATCAACTATTGCGTATTTACAACCTTCAATTTTTAAATTGTTAACTTTATCTTTAACACTTTGTGGACCATTATTTATTGTTTTATAGTCAATTAATCCAACATTATGTTTAGTTTGGTAGTCTAGCCATCTGACTAAATTATGGTCAATCATGGGTGTTAAAGGGTGTTTTTCCATCCCTGATTCATTGAGTGGTTTTCCATTTACAAACATATGTCCGTAAAACACTGTTCTTCCTGCATCTGGAAAAGAAGGACAGGCTATGGTGAAGTCAACATTTAATTCTTCCATTATAGCATCAGTAACTGGACCTATATTTCCTTCTTTTGTCGAATCAAATGTGGAACAATATTTAAATATGAATTGACTACAACCAGCATTTTTTAACCATTCCAAAGCTTTTAGACTCTCTGATACAGCTTCATTTATTGGAATTGTTCTTGTTTTTAGTGCAATTACAGCAGCATCAGCATTGGTTAGTGAGGTTTTGTTTTTAGAGGAGGGAACCCCCGCAAACATAGAAACTTGCATTCCAGATTTTTTTAAATTATTTGCTATGTCTGATGACCCTGTAAAGTCATCTCCTATAATTCCAAGTATCATTTTTAATAAACTTTATAGTTTCTGTTTTTCTAGCTGTGTGACAATTTTTTCTTTAATCCAAGGTGTAACCTCTTCATTAAAAGCTGAATAATGATCGCTTTTAAGGTGAATGTCAAAAGCGTCTTTATCAGTATATGTTTCATATAAAAAAACTACATTTTGGTCATTTGGATCATGACATACATCAAATTCATGACAATCTTTTTCAAGTTCAAGTGAGTCTCTAGCTTGTTGTAAAATTCTAGTTTTAAATTTATCTATATCTTTTTCGTGGATTACGAATTTTACTGTAATTACAAACATTAATTTATTAATCTCCTCTTAAGTTAATATTTGTTTTTGAATCTCATTATCTTTTAATAAACCACTTAAAGTTTCAGTTATTGCCGTTGTTCCCATATCACCTCCAAATTCTATTGGTCTTAATTCATTTCTTTCAAAACCAATTTCAATTGCAGTCTCAATTAATCTAGAACTTAACAAAGTACTTTTACATTTTGTTTTATCAGATAAATATTCGAGCATCAGAGATGCACTTAAAATAGTAGCTAGCGGATTAGCCTTGTCCTGTCCAAGTATATCAGGCGCACTCCCATGGGCAGGTTGAAATAATCCATGATTATCACCTATTTCAGCACACGATGCCATACCCATTCCTCCGATAAGGCCTCCTCCTAAATCAGATAATATGTCACCAAACATATTTTCCATAACCATTACATCGTATTCCCAAGGATTTCTAATTAAGTTGAGTGCCATTGCATCAACATAGCAATGCTCAGCATCTATATCTTTAAATTTAACTTTTCTTTCATCAAATATTCTCCTGAAAAATGCTTGTGATCTAAAAACATTAGCTTTATCAACGCAAGTTACTTTGCCAAGCTTACCTTTTTTCTTTCTTTGTCTTGCTAACTTAAATGCAAAATCATGTAATTTTTCAGTAGTTGCTCTAGTTATTTTCATTACATCTTGCACTTCTTGATCATTTTCTACAGGACATCTATTGTGAACAGCAGCAGTATAAAATAATCCTTCAGTAGATTCTCTTAAAATAATTAAATCTATATTTCTTGATAATTCATTACTTAATCTATTAGGTATATTTTTGTATGCTTTAACTGGTCTTACACCAGCGTACAAGCCAAACATTTCTCTAAATCTTAGGTGAGGGCATATTTCAGTTCCATCTTTATGACGAACACTAGGTAACCCAATTGCGCCTAAAAAAATACTATCGAGTTCATCAACTTTTTTTTCTCCTCCTGGTTCAACATCTTTTCCAGTCAAAGAATAATATTCTGCTCCTGCTTTGATCATATGCCATTCGCATTTAAATCCACCTGTTATTTTTGAAGACAAGTCAACAATTGAAATAGCTGAATTTACTATGTCTTTACCTATCCCATCTCCAGGCACGGTAGCTATCTGAAATTCATTATTATTCATGTGTGATACCAAATTTGTTTAATAAAATATTACTTGGGTCGATTAACATTTACAATGATTTAATAGATGTTTGTAATTTATAAAAAAAATCTTTTAGAGTTATAAATTTTTAAATGAAATGTGGATGAACTAAATTAATCTTGGGAGATATATTGAGTTCATCCATATATAAACAGTAATGATAATGATTATTATTGTCAATTATATATTTAATTATTTTAATAATTATTATCATTTGCAAAAATAAATAATAAATTCAATGACTTATTAATTAAACTAATATATTAAAAACCTTTTGGGAATGCATTATGTACAAATCTTTGATAAAAAAGAAATTTCAGGACTTAAACGATAATGAAATATTATCTCTTGCAATTGATAGTTTAGAAGAAGATATAAAACTATATGATGAGTATTCTTCTCATTTTCTTATAAATTACCCAGTTACATCAAAAATGTTTAAACAAATGTCTATTTTAAAAAATAAAAATAGAAAAAAATTAGTTGAATTACATAAAAATAAATTTGGTGAGACTTTAAGCATTACTAACCAAAAAGAAATTGCTAATTATTTCAAAAGAAAACCTGAATGGTTAGTTATAAAGAATTCTATTGAAAAAGTTAGAAACGAAATTATTGAAATGGAAACTTTGTCTGCTCAATTTTATAATTCCTTTGCTAAAAAATCCCAAAATATTGAAATTAGAAATTTACTTATTGACTTAGCATTAATGAGTAGAGAGCAGAAAGATAATGCTAAATTGATATTATTGAATGCTAAAAAATCACGAAGCGCCAAAGAGGAAGTTACTAAAGATAAAAGACAGTTTATTTTAACATGGGTCCAGCCAGGTCTTGCGGGTCTTATGGATGGATCAGTTTCAACTTTAGCTCCAATTTTTGCTACTGCTTTCGCAACAAAAGACAGTCATACAACATTATTAGTTGGTTTAGCAGCATCTATAGGAGCTGGAATTTCAATGGGTTTTACAGAAGCTGTACATGATGATGGAGTAATATCAGGGAGAGGCTCACCAATAAAGCGAGGGTTTGCCTCAGGCATTATGACTACAATAGGGGGGTTAGGTCATGCACTCCCATATTTGATTTCTGACTTTTATGTTGCAACAGTGATTGCAATGTTTTTTGTACTAGTTGAGCTTTGGGCTATTGCGTGGATACAAGCTAAATATATGGAAATTAAATTTACAAAAGCCGTGTTTCAAGTGGTTTTTGGTGGATCATTAGTTCTGGCTGCTGGTATATTAATAGGTGGAGGTTAAAAAAAATTAATTTGACATTGATAATAGTTATGGTAATAATAATGATAATGATTCGCAATAACATAATGGTGTTTTACATGAAAAGTCTTAAATCTTTATTATTTTGTATTTTCAACTTAATTTTTTGTTTATCTATCTTAATTTTTGGAATACAACGCGCTAGTGCAAAAGAGTTAAACATTTATTCTTATCGAAGCCCTGCTCTTTTGGAACCATTTATTAAACAATATGAAAAAGAATTTTCAGTAAAATTTAACGTTTTACACGCTAAGAAAGGCTTGGCGCAAAGGCTCAAATCCGAAGGAAAAAATTCTCCTGCAGATGTGATTCTTACCGTTGATATTTCAAGATTATCTGAGCTTGCGGATATGGATTTAGTTAAAAAAATTAACTCAGACGTAATAAATAGAAATGTTCCAAATCATTTAAGAGATATAAACAAAAAATGGATTAGTTTATCTACTAGAGCAAGAATAATAGGTGTTTCCAAAGAAAGGGTAAATAAAAACGAGATTAATGATATTGAAGATTTAGCAAAACCAAAGTTTAGGGGTAAAATATGTACAAGAATTGGAAGTCATCCATATAATAGAGCATTATTGGCTTCAATAGTTGCACATAAAGGTGAGATAAAAGCAAAATCATGGGCAGAAGGTTTAGTTTCAAATTTTGCTAGAAAACCAAAAGGTAATGACAGAGCACAAGCAAAAGGAATTTACTCAGGTGAGTGTGATATAGTTTTAATGAACACATATTATTTTGCATTAATGAAATTTAATGAAAAGAAACCTGAACAAAAAAATTGGGCACGAGCAACAGAAGTAATATTCTATAACCAAGGTAATAGAGGACAACATGTTAACATTTCAGGTGCGGCTATTGCAAAATATTCAAAAAATAGTGAAGAAGCTCTAAAATTTATTGAATGGCTTACTATGCCAAAAGCACAGAAAATTTATGCAAATGTTAATTTTGAATATCCAGTAAATCCTAAAGTTAAACTTGATGGCAAAATAATGGAATGGGGTACATTTAAATCAGATAGCTTACCAATAAGTGAGATTGCTAAAAATGCAAAAAAAGCACAAATGATAATTGATCAGGTTGGTTGGTGATTAAAAGAAATAACTAATACCAAAATAACCAACTAATAGCCAAGCTATACCTTTAAATAAAAAAAACAGGAATAAAACAAGTCCTGTTTTTTTTATATTTATCTTTGAAATTTTTATATAATCTAGATATTTAGACAGTTTGACCGCCATTAATCTGGATCTCTGTTCCATTAACATATGAGAAAGTTTCTGAGCACATTGAAAGAATGACACCTGCAACTTCATCGGGTGTTCCAAATCTTTTCATAGGTATCTTCTCTGTGAGTAATTTTTTACTACTTGGAGTAACCATAGAGGTTTCAATTTCTCCAGGGGCTATGGCATTTACTCTTATATTATCTTTGGCAAGATCTGATGCCATTTCTCTTGTTAGTGATTTTAGAGCAGCTTTAGATGTTGCGTAAGCAGGTCCTGCAAATTGGTGAACATTATCACTGGCAATAGATGTTACGTTAATTATCATACCATTGGCTGATTTAAGATTATTAACAATAGCTTTTGAAATAATGATTGGAGCAAAAAAATTAACATTAAATACTTTACGCCATAATTCTAATGATGTTTCATTAAAACTAAGTCTTTCATTTTTTTTGTCTTTGGGAGAAATTGCAGCATTATTAATGAGAGCTTTAACTGGCCTGCCATTTAAAAATTGAGATAACTCTTTAAGTTTTTTGTTTAAAGAAATTTCATCTTCGAGATCAACTTGAAAGTGAAATTGTTTATTGTTAGACCAAGGACATTTTGGTGCAACTTCAGATCGTGAGAATGTAATTACTGTCCATCCATCATCCCAAAATTTTTTTGAAGTAGCGTGACCTATGCCTCTGCTACCTCCTGTAAGAATTATAATTTTATCTTTTTCTTCCATTTTTAAATTTTCAAGAAATTGATAATCATTCTTAATAATACAATATGTAGCTTTGAAATCAAAGAAATTAAATAAACAAGAATGTTATTTTTTTATTTTTTTTCCAAATAACTCTAATCTATGATCTACTAATTCATATCCCATATTAAGAGCTACTTGCCTTTTCATTTCTTCTAGTTCTTCGTTCTGAAATTCAATGATTTCACCACTCTCAACATCAATTAAATGTTCATGATGTTCACCAGCTTCTTCATATCGAGATCTACCGTCACCAATATCTAATCTTTCAATTATTCCAGCCTCTTCAAATAATTTGATTGTTCTGTAAACAGTTGCGATTGAGATTGAACGATCTTTTTCAACAGCTCTTCTATACATTTCATCCACATCAGGGTGATCTGCTGAATCTTCGATTACTTCTAGTATAATTTTTCTAGGCAGTGTCATTCTAAGACCGTTTTTTATACATTTCTCATAAAGTTGGGCCATTTTTTTTCCTAGAAAGATTTATAATCATTCTAAACTAATACAAGTTTACAAAAAATTAAATTATTTTTTTATTTATATTCATTATTTTATTGATAAACAAAATAGGTAAAAGTCCTATTATTACTATAAGAAGAGCTGCGCTTGATGCTCTTTCAAGCATTTCATCATTTGCATATTGATATACGTATGTGGCTAAAGTTTCAAAATTGAAAGGTCTTAATAACAATGTTATAGGAAGTTCTTTAATAATATCAACAAAAGCTAGAATAAATGCAGTTAAAATAGATGGTCTTAATAACGGTAATATAACCTTCCTAAAACTATACCAAAACGGATTACCAAGTGATCTACTAGCTTCAAGCAAATTAGGGGGTAATCTATTTATTCCGCTATTAATTGCTCCAAATGAAACAGCATTAAATCTTGATATATAGGCAAAAATTAATAAAAAGTAAGAACCAATTAAGATTAAATTTAGATCAATAGAAAAGATTTCTAATGATAAATTTACAAATTTTTCAATAAAAGAAATAAAAAACAATGTCCCAAGAGCTATAATTATGCCTGGAAAAGCATATCCAATACCCGCCATTGTAGATAAAAAATTAAAGCCTTTAAAATTTTGATATTTAATACTTACGGTTAAAATTATAGATAATAATATTATGATTGTTGCAGTAGTGAAGCTAATAAAAAAAGAGTTTTTTGCAATCATAACTAAGTGATCAAAATTTTCAAGGTGAAAATAATTTAGAGAATTCTCAATTAAAATAATCACTGGAATCAAAAACCCAAATAATATTGGCATAACGCATATTGAAAAAATTATAATATTTTTAGATTTAGATACTTGAATATTAAAAAAATTGTGTGTGTTGAATTTAGGATCGTTAAATTTTTGTTTTTTCCTTGCATAAAGCTCTAGTGCAAGCAAAACAATTACAAATGTAAATCCTACCAAAGCTAGTTGTGATGCTGAGGCTAGATTATTCATTCCAAGCCATAGGTTAAAAATACCCAGAGTAATTGTTTCAACTGCAAAAAAATCTACTGTACCAAAATCAGAAACTGTTTCCATCAACACTAATGACAATCCAGCAACTATTGCAGGTTTAGCCAGAGGTAAAGAAACAAAATAGAAAATATTTTTCCCAGAGATCTCAGCAAACTCAATTAAAGATGAAGGAGTAGATTTAAAAGCAACTTTGGTAATTAGATAAACATAAGGGTATAAGACAAAAGATATTACAAACACTGCTCCTCCAAGAGATCTTATTTCTGGAAAATAATAATCTCTTGGTGAAGAAAAATTAAATATATCCCTTAATATTGTCTGAACAACACCACTATATTCAAAAAAATCAGTATAACAATACGCAACTATATATGATGGTAATGCTAGAGGCAAAAGTAGTGCCCACTCAATAATATTTTTCATGTAAAAATTATATCGGCAAACTAACCAGGCAAGAGAAACTCCAATCACAAAGGTAGTTAAACAAACACCTAACATTAACATAAAGGTGTTGTATAAATAATACTTTAAACGTGAATTTATAAGATGTAGCCATAAATCATATGTGTTTTGAAAACTTGATATAATTATAGAAATAACTGGAGAGAGAAGTAAGAAAATTATAATTATACTTATAATTTTTAAATGCGAGTTTAATATTTGATTTAATAGTTTAGAGATAGCTACCATTTAACAATTTTTTAAATATTGAAATAATTAAGTTATTAATAGATAAACTATTTTTATAATTATTTATATTTATTTATTTAAGAAGGCGAAAGATGTACAAAATTGCAGTTATTCCTGGTGATGGGATTGGCACAGAAGTAATAGATAGTGGAGTTGAGGTTTTAAAAGCTCTTTCAAAGTCAGTCCAAAATTTACCAATAGAATTTCATCAATTTGATTGGGGAGCAGAGTATTACAAAAAACATGGTGTAATGATGCCTGATGAGGGTGTTGAAGAACTTAAGAGTTTTAGTGCAATTTATTTTGGATCTGCTGGTGTACCTGAAATACCTGATCATATAACGCTTTGGGGGCTGAGGCTAAAAATATGCCAAGGATTAGATCAATACGCAAATCTGAGACCAGTACGCCTTTTACCTGGAATAACATCTCCTCTTAAAAATGTTGATGAAAAAGATATTGATTGGAGTTTTATAAGAGAAAATTCTGAAGGAGAATACTCAGGAATTGGTGGTAGAAGCCATACAGGTTATAGTCATGATACTGCTATGGATGTTACTTTATTTACAAAGCAGGGTGTAGAGAGAATTCAAAGGTTTGCATTTGAGATAGCCAGATCCAGACCAAGAAAATTATTAACTTTAGTGACTAAATCTAACGCTCAAAGACATGGTATGGTCATGTGGGATGAAATATTTGATGAAATATCGCAAGATTATAGGGATGTTAATACTGACAAAATGCTTGTTGACGCCATGACCACTAGAATGGTTTTAGATCCAAAAAGTATTGATACCGTTGTTGCTTCAAACTTACATGCTGATATTTTAACAGATTTGGCAGCTTCATTATCAGGGTCAATGGGAATAGCGCCTACAGGAAATTTAGATCCAGAAAAACGTCATCCATCTATGTTTGAACCAATTCATGGATCTGCTTTTGATATAATGGGAAAAGGAATTGCAAATCCTATTGGATCTTATTGGTCTGCAATGATGATGTTAGAAAATTTGGGTGAACTTAAAGCCGCTCAAAAATTGATGTCTGCAATTGAAAAGCTTACATCAGACAAAAAATACTTACCTAAAGATCTTGGTGGGAAAAGCACTACAAAACAAATTACTAGAGCAATTATAGATATTATTTCAGGTAAAAATAGTTAACAAATTAAATGTTAGGACAATATATGGAAAAAAATTATGTAAGTCATCTTGAGTGCTCAATCACTGGCAAGAAATATGAAGCTAACACCATACATGGTTTATCAGATGCAGGAAGACCATTGTTGGTAAGGTATGATTTGCAAACTTTAAAAAAAGAAGTTTCAAGAGATGTTGTTACAAATTCCAAAGTAGATGGTCTATGGAGATATTCACCACTTTTGCCAGTATTAGATCCAAAAGATAGAATTACACTAGGTGAAACTATTACTCCGTTAATTGAGTTAAATCATACCGTAAATTACACATCAAAGGATAAGGGAATTGTCCTAGTTAAAGATGAAGGAAGGCTGCCCACAGGGTCCTTTAAAGCTAGAGGATTATGCTTGGCAGTCTCAATGGCAAAGCAATTTAAGCTAAAACATCTTGCTATTCCTACAAATGGAAATGCAGGTGCCGCTATGGCTGCTTATGCAACTAACGCAGGTATAAAATCAACAGTGTTTTGTCCTGATGATACTCCGGAAATAAACATAAGAGAAATTCAATCACTCGGAGCAGAAACTTATTTAGTCAATGGTTTGATAAATGATTGTGGAAAGATAGTTGGTGAAGGCAAAGAAAAAGTAGGGTGGTTTGACGTCTCAACCCTTAAAGAACCATACAGGATTGAAGGAAAGAAAACTATGGGTCTTGAATTGGCAGAACAGCTTAATTGGGAGTTGCCAGATGTAATTTTTTATCCTACGGGTGGAGGCACAGGTTTAATTGGAATGTGGAAGGCTTTTTTAGAATTAAAGGAACTTGGGTGGATAAATGGAAAATTACCAAAGATGATTGCTGTCCAAGCTACTGGTTGTGCTCCTATCGTAAAAGCATGGGAAAATGGGGATGAGCATGCACCATTATGGGAAAATGCATATACTAAAGCTGCAGGAATTAGGGTTCCGATAGCTGTTGGAGATTTCCTTATTATAAGAGCAATTCGTGAAAGTAAAGGTTTTGCAATGTCCGTGTCAGACGAGGAAATATTTGAAGCTAGAGATCGAGTTGCTTCAATTGATGGTTGTTTTTTATGTCCTGAAGGAGCTGCAACGATGACAGCCTACGAACGAGCATTATCTTCAAAATTAATTTCAAAAGATGATAAAGTTGTGCTTTTTAATTGTGCAACTGGGTTAAAATATCCGTTACCAGAAGTTTCAAATCGGATAGATAAAAATAATGAGATAGACTATAAAACTTTTATTAATTACCTCTAGTTGTAATGGCAAATTTTTTATAGTGAACACCAAAAATTATTGGATCCAACTTTTTTCCATCTAAATATGAATTGAATTCATTTTTGATATCCTCAAGTAATTTATTTTTTCCTTCACTTCCCTGAAGTTTTTCAAAACTTGTTTTGCTGATTTGATCATAAACAATTTTTCTAAAATCAACATCATAGTCTGTTAAAAATTCCATTAGCATTTCACCTTTATATGAGGAAAAAACTAAATCAAAACTTATAAATGAATTTGAATTAGGTACATTTGTCCAAAAACTCTTATTTGCATTATCTCCCATACCACCTATATCCCAATAACTTAAAGAGGGAACAATAACTTTTCCATCAGGCCCAATTTCTTGAACTATAGGTTTTTCATCTGGTTCCATTCTTCCCATCTTAATTGCTTCTTCTTTCGCAACTTCATAAATATTAATTTCTTCTTCGATAATTTTTTCTTCTTTAATTATTTGATTACTAAAATAAAAAAAAATAAAAGTTAAAACGGAAGAAAAAATAGCAATTAAATAGGCGTACAGATGCTTAATATTTGTGATCTTATTTTTCAATGATTTTTTTTTTCTGCCATTTTTTATTTATTTACTAATTTTTAGAGATTTATAAACGTTTAATTCTAACCAATGCTTTTCTGCAAGTGCATTTGCGTCTCCAATCCTAAGAGATAATCCCCTTACTATTGCAGCTAATACCGGATCAGCCTTATTCATCTTTTCTTTTACGGTCTTTTCGTCGATCACTCTAATAATTGAATTAGTCACAGCTACTGCAGTAACAGTTCTTGGAGATTCTATAATATGGCCAACTTCACCAAAGATTTCACCTGTTTCAAGAATTCCTAACTCTAATCCATGTTTAGACTCAATTCTTACTTTTCCACTATGTATTAAAAAAATATATTCTGCAGGATCATTATGGGAGTATATAATATCACCAGCTTTAAAGGTTTTGGTTTCTTGACTATTTTTTTTCATAAAATTTAACCTAATGAAATAATCTTGATGTTTTTAGAATCAAATCTTGTTATTATTTAAGTAAGAATAATTAATTATATAATTTTTTTTTATAAAAGAAAAGGAGGTGGTCTGATGTCTAGTATTTTTTGTGGGAATAGTTGTTTAAGGATTTTAATTTGTCAGAGCAATCTTTGGTAATATTCATGCCCTGATACTCTATTAATTCTATTAAATACGAAACAGGGTTTCAAACCCTGTTTTTTTTTTCGTCATTTTTTATTATTTCTTTAAAAATGTTTGTTAAAAGTGAAACATCGTTTCTACTTTTTTTATTTATCCTTTTTTTGATAATTATATCTCCATTATTTTTAATTAAAGCTTGTTCATAACCTTCAAAGTCATTTAACAATTTATTAATTTTTAATATTAGCTCTTTCTCAATTGTTTTATATATATTCATGGGGCATTTCATTCATTAAAATTAATTAATTATAATTACGGAAGAATTAAATAAAGATTTATTTATGACGTATTATAAAATATGAATTCAATTCTTAATAAAATCGATGATTTAGATATTAATAAAAAAGTTGAAGATAACTTATTCGTAAAAAATATCTATGTTAACAAAGAAAAAAATGAAAAAAAGGTGGTTCCATTTATAGCAACGGACAGATGGGTAAGGCAACTTGGAGGAAGGTTATTAACTAATTAATATGTTTTATCTTATAGGTACAACATTTTTTGGAACATTATTCTCAGAATAAATTCTATCTAATTCTCCACCTAATACGAATTTTTCAATAAATGATCCAAATTGTTTAAAATCAGACTGAGCATTAGAATTATTTCTATTTTCCCAGTTTTCGACTTTTCCATTGTAAAAATGTCTCACACTAGCAAGGTCTCTCAACGCAGGACCAATAACAACATCATGATTGTTTAATCTTTCTGCCATTAATGAAAAATCTTTTTGACCAAAAGGTATTTTGTTTGGACAAACTATTAAGTGTGGATAAGATTTGCCATATCTTGCTTTTACCTTATCCATGCTTCGTATAAAATTTTCGGTTGGAAATAAATCTGCATTACTAAGTGTAGTTGGGATTAATACACAATAACCTTCTGCGACTAAATTCCAAAGTCTTTGAGAGCTACCAGCAGGAGTGTCAACAATTGCAACATGACCTGGACGGAATTCATTTTGTTTAATAAATTGTTGAACTAGAGAAATATTTGTATTTTCAAAGGCTGGTGTAATAGGAAGAAATTCAATGTTTATTTCAGGATTACTTTTAGATAAAAATTCAGTCGCTGTTCTTTGCAGATCTGTATCAATTAAAGTAATGTTTTGAGGTGGTATTTTTTCAGCTAAAACTCTAGCAAGCATAATTGATATTGTACTTTTACCTACCCCACCTTTAACGTTTGCAACAAATATAGACTTTGCACTATTTGCAGTTTTGATCTTAGAATTAGGCATTTAAACCTCCAAATTATAAATTTTTTAAATTTTTTATTATATTTATAGTTTTTTCAATCATTTCTTTTTCTTGAGAAATTTCATTGATTTTATCTTCTGCAGTTTTTCTTACTTTAATAAATTCTTCCTCATAAATCTTCAGTTCATCTTTTAATTTGTTTTTTTCACTTTCTAATGTTTCTAATTTTAGAATTATTGAATTAACTTTTTTGATGTAAGAGAGAAAATTATAATTGGTATTTTGATTATTTATTTTTTTATTTTGTTGTTGTTGGTTGTCAATCTCATCAATCATAAGATCATCTGGTTTAACTTTTTTCCAGTTGCCACCTCTTCGTAAAATATTTATTTCATAATTGTCCATTTTTATATATTAAAAAAAAATGTATTTTTTGGCTATAAATAATTGAATTTATTAGAAAAATTTTTAAAAATATACAATATATAGTATTTTTTATACCAAAAGGTAATAAGATATAGTAATTTAATATAGCTTATTGTACTTCAGTTTTACATTTAAATGATTTTTGGCATACTGGAGATGGTTGAAAAACAGTTACATCTTTACCTTTTCCCTGTCTTTTAAAAATACATTTATATCCGTCTTTTACTCCATCCTTGATATTTATCTCTGTTTTTCTAAGTCTACAATTTTCATATTTTATATATTCTTTAGACAAGGTTTTTGACTGTCCATAAATTTTCCCTTTTGATAGAGAAGGTGAAAGATTTAAAGTCATTGATATTATTAATAATATTAAGAGAAAAATATTTTTTAGATTAATCATGTTAATTTTCCGCTATTTTTTTTCATCTGATCCAGGTAGGTAAGCTTGGCCTTGAACGGCTTTTGCTCCAACTTGCTCGAAAAAATCTTTATTGTCTTTAATAAAATTTTCAATTTTCTCCTTAATTACATTTTCAGCAGTATCTAAATCATTAGCTTCTACTTCAATAAGACCATCAATTAACCAATGAACTTTATATTTCATTAAAATCTCCATTAATCATTAATTTTTTTAAATAGCTTAATTGATAAAGTCTGTGCATCAAGTAAATCTTTTTCATTTAAATTTTCTAATACTTCATTTCGTTTTGATTTTGCAGTTTTAATACCTTGTGCTACTGCTATATTATACCAAGTGTAAGCATTTATAATGTCAGGTGGTTCTGTGAATTTCTCATATAATTTTGCAATTTGGATTATCGCTCTTTTATCTTTTTTATAAGCTCTTTTTTCTAAAAAATCTTTAAGATTTTTTGTTGTTTTTTCAATTTGTTCTTCTGTTAAATATTTATTCAATTTTTCTAAAATATTAGACGAATTTTTTAAACCTCCTAGCAATGCTGAAAGTCCCCAAAAGTATGAATTTTCGAAATCTTGTGGCGTTATATCTCCTGAAAATAAAATTTTGGAATATAGAAGTTGAGCATTTATATCATTTTGATTTGATAATATTTGTAAAGTATTAATACCCTCCTCAAACTTTTTTTCTTGTAAAAGTTTATAAATATCTTGGATGTTTGCTTTTTTTTCACTTGCTAAAGAAAAAGATGATCCAATAAAACAGAGATATATTATAAAAATGTTTATAAATTTTTTCATTAATTTTCAATTTCTCTTAGAAAAGAAAATATTATCTACCTGCCAACATAACTAATTGTAGCTGAACTACTCTAATTTTAAAATTAGAGTTTTCTTTTTTTTCATATACTATTATTTTTGGTCTGTCAGAATTGGGTTTTTGAAACTCTAAAATCATTTCATCAGGTAAAAAAACTCCGTTATCATTTAGAACTTGTCTAGGATTTAATTTAAAACTTTCTTTGAAGGATTTGTCTATCCAAATTCTTGCTAGCACTCTTCCTAAAATATCAGGTAAATATTTCTTCACTTCTTCTCTGTTTTTAAGAATTAAGTCTTTATCGACTAATTCTAGGATTTGATTAACATCCTTAGGATTAAATTTTATTGGAAGTTTGTTTTTTTTTTCATTAAATTTAATTAAATCTGTACTTTTAGAATGAACACTCATTTTTCTTAAACTCCAGATTTTTTCAATTTAACTTCATTAAACATAATTACGTTCACATTAACAATATGTTTATAAAATTTTCTCATGCATAAAGTCAATGGCATAAATATTGCTATATCCTTAAATACAGGGGAAATCAAATGTTATCAATTTTAAAAAGTGCTCTGAATGCAAATACAAAAGAAATGGGAATAGTTTCTAACAATATTGCAAATGTAAACAGCACAGCATTCAAAAAGAGCAAAACTAATTTTGAACATATTTATTCACGAGATAGATCATCATCTCCCAATAAATTTTCTGGTCAAGGCGTAGGAGTTAATGATCCGTTGCTACAGATGAGTCAAGGATCTCTTAAAACTACTGGTGGTGCTTTAGATTTAGCTATAACTGGTTTAGGTTTTTTTCCAGTTATTCAAGAAAACACTCCAGATACTCCTTTTTTTACACGAGATGGTTCATTTAATATAAATGCGACTGGAGAGGTTGTCACTAATGATGGATTAAAGGTTATGGGATTTCAGGGTGAAGATAATAATATATTAAGAAATTTAGTCATACCTCCATCAAAAATAAATGATGACCAAAGTGTTTCAATGATTTCAAATATTAATGTAAAATCAAATGGCAAAATTATAGCGACATATGGTCTTAAAGATGAAGTAGTTATTGGAAACTTTGCACTTGCTTCGTTCCCAAATGAGACAGGATTAAGGCAAGTTGGTAATAATCGATATCAAAATAATGCTAAATCAGGTCAAGCTAAATTTGATTCCCCAATGAATGGATCTTTTGGTAAAATTGAAGCAGGTAATTTGGAAAGATCAAATGTTGATATAACTTCAGAAATGATAACTATGCTTAAAGCACAGCAGGCGTTTTCAGGTGTTTCCAGACTACTTCAAACTGAATTTGATGTAACAAAAAGACTAATCGACAGTTAATTCAGTGATGAATTTTATAATAGTGGGATAAAAAATTTATATTCTATTATCTCCGAAGTTAATTCTTTTTGCAGAAATAATACACCATTCTTATTAATATTCAGTTTATCTTTAATTATTAACTCTAACCTTGCTGGGCGTTCATTTTTTAATGAAAAATGACTTTGCAATGAGTTAAAATAATCATCGTTTACGACTATAGAACCTGACATCACTGCTCTTTCATATTTTATAGTTATTTTATTTTTAAAGTTATTTTTTTCGTTGACTATCATCAAATTACAGGTGCCTCTGGCAATATTTAAGAGACTGCAAGATAAATAATAACATTGTATTTGATGTTTGCTATCATAATGTGCGTCAACTGTTTTTATGAGCATTTCTAATATTTGCATAAGAATATTTAAATATCTTTTTTTATTTGTTCTCTTATTTTTTTTATAGCAGAAGTTTTTATTTGAGAAACTCTTCCAGTTGTAACTTCCATGACTTCAGCAATTTCATATATATTTAATTCTTCAACAAAATATAATTGTATAACAAGAGCTTCTTTACCTTCCAATTGTTTCAAAGCTTCTTTTAAGTTATCTCTAAGTTCTACGTCACTTATTTGTTCTTCTGGATTTAAAGCATTTGTAATAAACCAATTAGAATAATCATCATATGAGTCTTCTAAACTTTTAATAACACTTGCTTCAAAGGCATGTGTCCATTCTAAATATTTCTCAGAGGATACTCCAAGTTCACTAGCTATTTCATTATGAAAAGGCTCTCTTCCTAACTTATTTCTAAGAGTATTTATAGCTTTTTCAGAATTTTTTTTCATTGAAATTGTTGTTCTATCTAAATTTGAACTTTTTCTCAAATAATCTAAAATTTCACCTTTAACTCTAATACTAGCATATGAGGCGAAAGAGGCATTTTGTTGAGGGATATAATTTTGTGCAGCAGAGATTAATCCTAACATTCCAATTTGAATAATATCTTCAATATCAATTATAGAATTTACTCTTCCATGCAAATGCCATGAAATTTTTTTTACCAAATTTGTATGATCATTTATTAGTTGATTAATGTTTGGTTTAATGATTTTTGAGTAACTATTCATTTTAAGCTTTCATAAAAATTATTTTAATTATCAAAAAATTTAATTGAACCTGTTTTATTAGTCTCAACTAACAAAAGTTTGGACGAAATTTCATTGAAAGCTTTTGTTTCAATATTATTATTTTTTGAAGAGACTACTGCTGTCCGTGAAATAATTGAATTTTTAATTTTTTGAGAGTTTGGAATTTGTCCTATATATTTTAAGTTAACATCTAAAAATTTTTGAGTTATCGATTGAAATTTGTCAAAGTTTAATTTGGCTTGCATTGGTGATGATGCCATATTTACAATGATACCAAAATTGTTCATTTTATAATCTAAAAAAGAAGTTTTTATTAGAGTGTATGCATCAATGAAACTCGTAGGCTCACCTGTAATTACAACTATAATTTTATCTGCTGATGCCATAAATGTCATTGACGAAGATTCTGCACCAGCACCTACATCAATTAACATGTATTCAGGTTTTTTTTTGAGATCATTAAAACTTCTTATAATTTTGTGACGTTCAAGGTCGCTTAAATTTAATAAATTATTTATAGCATTACCACCTGCTACAAATTTTAGGTTTCTATTTATAGTTGTGATCACTTCATCAATTGACTTATTGCCGTTAACATAGTCCTCCAAAGAATATTTTGGGTTTATCCCGAGTAAAATATGTGCATTGGCCATTCCTAAATCAGCATCTAAAAGAAGTGTTTCTTTATTTTTTAAAGCTAGACTTAAAGCAAGATTAATGGCTACTGTAGTTTTACCTACTCCCCCTTTTCCAGAAGTTATAGCAATTGTTGTAGTCATAATAATCCTAATTTTTAATTTATATACTTTTTAATTTATATACTAATGTCTTTCATATATTGTGCCAAAACTTCACTTTTAGCAAAGGCTATTGAACCAATAATTGATCTTGAACCTGATAAAATACCAATTTTACATCCTAATTCTGCAAAAATAGATAATTCTTCTGCACTAATATGCGACTCATCCAATTTTGTTAGTGCTAATGTGGGAAATGAGTTTTTATAAAAATTCATTGTAGAATTAATCATGTTTTTATTAGCACTTGCAGGAATAGCTAATATATTTAAATATTTTTTATTTAAAGTTATTTTTTCAAGATATTTCAAGTATCCTGATAATTCTACATTTTCTGGAGATATGTCTATTATTAGTTTGGTATTATTCTTATTTTTCTCAATATATTTTACTAAATCTTCTAATGAAGATACAGAAGCAACGTTTAAATTTAATAATTTTCCAAAATTTAAAAGCTCAGAATTATTTGTTGCTTTTGGGGCAAAATTTAAAATCGATAACTTATGTTTTTCATTAGCAGAAAATAAATTGTCTAAAATATATGAAGAAATTTTTGCACATAAGGTTGTTTTTCCAGAACCGGATGGTCCATTCAAAAAAATAACTTCTGAATTTAGTATTTGATCCTCGTAAGGTACAATCAATTTTTTTGCTAAGTAGTGATAAAAAAATAATTCTGGATCTTCAATTTTTTGATTATCAATTATTTTTTGTTGAAATTCAGACACAACATATTTCGAAAAACCTTTTTTTAATAATTTAATGGTTAATGATTTAACTGAATGTCTACTAAACTCGTCAATATCTGCAATAATCATATTTTTAAGCAAATTTTCTATTTTATTTGTAAATTTAGAAAAAGTGTCAATATCAACAAACTTTTTTTCAAAATTATCATCATTAGTTTCGACAATTTTTTCAGAATTGATGTTATTTTTTAGATTTGTATTATTTATTAAATTATTAAATTTTCGATTTTTGAGATCTTTTTCGAGATTATGGCTTGAAAATAAATGACTAAAGCTAGTTTGTTGCTTGTTTAACTTTTTTGCGTTAGATGATGCTATATCTTCAATGTTATTAGAAGCTAAAATTTCAATTTTCCCATTTACCTTTTGTGTCTTTAATATTACGGCATCCTTACCAAGTATTTTGGAAATTTCATCCATTGCTGAAAGGCTATCCTCTGCAATTACCTTATGCTGTGTCATTTTTTTCTCCATATTTTTCAATTAATTTAATTTTTTTCTTCATCGTCAGAACCAATATTAGCTACTACTTCTATTTTTTTATTGTCTGGTAATTCTGTAAATGATAATACGTCTAAAGATGGTATGTGCTGTCTAAGCATATGAGATAAATCTCTTCTTATTACAGGGGCAGTAATCATTACTGCCTTTCTATTTTCACTTTGCATTTTCTCCATGACAGTATTTATTGCTGAAACTATTTTTTGAATTAGGTTTGCTTCAAGTATAAGGCCATTTGCTCCTGTTTGCTTTGCAACGTTTACTATTAGTTGTTCTAAATCTGCAGAGAATGTTATTATTGGCAGAGCGCTATTTAAAGGCGCAATCTGTTGTATTAGTAGTCCAGAAATTGCAGGTCTAATAGCTTCTGCTAATTCTATTGGTGTCATGTTTTTAGCGTTTTGGCTAGAAAGAACCTCTAATATACGTTTTAAATCACTTATTGGCATTTTTTCGGTCAGTAAATTTTTTAATATTGTAGTAAGGACGTTTAATGGAATTAATTTGGGCACAGTTGAAGATACCAATTGTGGCGAAGATTTTGATAAATTATCTAAAAGTAGTTGCACATCGTCTTGACCGAGTAATTCAGCAGCTTGTTTAGACAAAATTTGATTTAAATGGGTCGCAATTACCGCTTCAGGTTCAACTACCATATATCCTAGATTTTCTGCTCTAGCTTGTTGATGAGGTTCAATCCAAGTAGCATCCATATTAAAACTTGGATCCTTAACATCTGTACCTTCAATTTTTGTCTGAGTATTATCTCCCGGTATAGCTAAAAGTAATTGGGGAAAAATTTTATCTTCAGCGACGATTTCTTGTCCAATCCTAATTCTATAATGATTTGCTTCTAGTGATAAATCATCTCTAATTCTTACTTGAGGAACAATAAACCCCAACTCTTTTGAAATTTGTTTTCTAACACCTGTAATTCTAGCAATCAATGGACCTTCATTTTCATCATCAACAAGTTGTATTAAGCCATATCCTAATTGCATTGATATAGAAGAATTGTCAGCTATTTCAGACAATGAAATGACATTTTCATCTTCCTCTTTTTCAGTTTTAATTTCACTGTTATTATTATCAGAATAAATATTTTCGTTCTCAATAGAGTTTTTATTATTTTTTCTAATTATCCACCAAACAAAAAAAGTTAATGCTGACCCAAGCAAGAATAATGTGTTTGGCATACCGGGTATTAAACCTAAAAGAAATAGAACGCATGCACTAGGTAACCAAGCTTGTTTAACTCCAATTTGAGAACCAATTTGTTTGGATAGATCTTGGCTAGTTGATACACGGGTTACAATTATAGCAGTTGCAATAGCTAGTAATAAAGAAGGTATTTGAGCAACTAACCCATCACCTACGGATAAAATTATATAGTTTTCAGCTGCAATTGAAACTGGTAAATCATGTTGGGCAATTCCAATAACTAAACCTCCAATAATATTAATAAGCAGAATTAAAATTCCAGCAATCGCATCACCTTTTACAAACTTAGAAGCACCATCCATTGATCCATAAAAATCAGCTTCTTTAGCTATATCTTCTCTTCTTTGTTTTGCTTCTTCACTAGTTAAAAGTCCTGCGTTTAAATCTGCATCGATCGCCATTTGTTTGCCTGGCATAGCATCTAAAGTAAATCTAGCTGAAACTTCAGAAACTCTTCCTGCTCCTTTAGTAATAACAATTAGATTAATTATAATTAATATTGCAAAAACAAAAATACCAACAACATAATTGCCAGCAATAACAAATTCTCCAAAAGCTTCAATAACTTTCCCTGCTGCATCAGGTCCAGTATGGCCAGCGCTAAGGACAATCCTTGTGGATGCCACATTCAAACCTAATCGTAAAATTGTTGCAAATAGAAGTACTGTGGGAAAACTTGAAAAATCTAAAGGTCTAAAAGTATGAATTGAAACCATCAATATTAACAAAGATAGCAAAATATTCGTTGTAAAAAATACATCTAATAATATGGATGGAAGGGGAATTACCATCATAACCATCAACATTAATATAGCTATAGGCAATCCAAATTGCTTTAGTTTATCTGTTGCAAAAATTTGTGTGCCTAATGTGTTTGTCAAATTCATGACATCTCCTTTATTTCTTCTAAAAGAAAATACCTAATAAAAACAACAAGTTATATAATTTGAAGTTTTAAAAAGTAATTATATATTTTAGAAGCAAGAATAATGCCAAATAAACTATAGGATTGTGATTTATAATTTTAATTATAGGTTATTTCATAAAAGTTAAATATTTAATTATTGGCATGTATTCTGCATAATGAATTCAAATAATTTTATTCAGGAGTATTGGATGTCATTTATTAATCATAGAAATTTATTAGTTGGTGTTACAATATGCACCTTATTTTTAGGTACAGGGTGCTTTCAAAATATATCAAAATCTCATTTTTTACCCACAAATAGTTTCAGTGCAAAACAAATTAACTCTGAAAGCGATGGTATCGTTGCTCTAAAAGAAGTTTTTGACAGTTCTGTTGAAAAAATTCCAACTTTATCTGCTGTAGGATATGCTGTTATTTCTAGTCAGCCAGGTAGAACTGATGCTCAAAAAAGATTAATGGCTATACGATCTGCTAGAATGGCTGCTATGAGAGAATTAGCAGAACAAATCCATGGAATACAAGTTGATTCTAATACAACAGTTATAGATCTAATGGTCCAAAATGATACATTTAGAGCAGTTGTTAAAGGAATTATTAGAGGTGCTAAAACTGTTAGGATTAATCCTACAGGTGTAGACACCTATGAAACAGTATTAGAAATTGATAAAGATATGATGCTTATGATGTTAAAAAGTGCAAGAAGAACGTAGTAATAGCTGAAATGAACAAAAATATTTTCAAATTTAAAAATATATTCAAAACCGTTACATTTTTAGTATTATTAATGTTAAATACAAATTTGAATGCACAAGATAAAGCCAACTTCAAACAAGTTGAAGCAACAGGAAGAGCTATTTTATTACCTGAAAATATTGAAACCTCTAGAAAAAGAGCTTTAGAAGATGCAATTTATATAGCTGCTCTTAAAGGTGGTGCAGATGTAAATGGTTTTTCTGCTATAAGTTCAAATACTGTAATTAATGATCAGTCAGTTATTAAGCCAACTAACAGAGTAATTGATTTTAAAATTTTATCTGAGAAACAAGACAAAGAATTCTTAACTATAAAGATAAGTGCTATTGTTGGAGGTATCTTATCTAATAAGAATTGCAAGAGCAAACCTAAAAATATTAATCTATTTAAAGGATCAATTACTGTTGATACCAATGTTCCATCAGAATTAGCTAGACACGCATCATTATGGTACAATCAAATATATGAAATTATATCTAAATTACCCGACGTTGATGCAAAAAACTTTCAAAATAGGCTTCTTAATCAAATTATTAAATCGTCCCAAAATCCTTCTTTTGATTATAATGCTCTGACTAAAGGTATACCGACAATACAAGCCGGCAATTATAGTCTTGTCCCAAAATTAGTTCTAACAAAGACAAATAAAAATAGTTTTGCAAACTATTTATTAACTGTTTCATTTGATTTATATAAAGGTAAAAACATCAAGCTAGAAACATCAAAAAGCTATAATATGCTCATTAATTATCAATTTGAAAGTAAATTCCAATTCTTAAAAAATATTTCTATATTGGGTGTTGAAAAAATTAATCAAAATGTTAGTAATCATCTATTAAAGTCAATAAATAGTTTTTTAAATGACATTAATTGTAAACCATTAGAGGGCAAACTAACTCTTGATGAGGGTAAACTTCAAGTAGATTTAGGAAGCAAACAAGGCCTTAAACAAAAACAAATAGGTTTAGTTAATGGTATTAAGATTCAAAATTCGATGTTAAATAATAGTACACTAATAGTCCATACTGATGATGTTTTTGATAATCATAGTACTTTGTTACCCTTAAATGATAATATTAAATTAACAAACTTGAATAATAAGATTGTTAAATTTGTGGAGTAATATAATGAAAAAAATTAAAATAATCTGTTTTTTTACAATTTCTATTATCTCATTATCTAAATTATCATTTTCAGAACCGTTTGTTGTACTAGAGTATAGAGGAAACTCAGATAGTGGTTATCACAATTCTGACAATCTTTTTTTACAAGACCTAAATTATAGTACAAATCATGTAGTATTAAAAAATGAAACGTTAAGTGACATTATGTTAAATTATTATGGTTCCAGTTCGTTTAATAATAAAATTTTAAGTTTAGCTATTGTTGACTTCAATAAGAAAGCCTTTGTTAGAAACAACCCTAATTATTTATATTCAGGTAAAAAGTTATACTTGCCAAGCATAAATGAAATTAAAAATTTGATAATAAAAAAAGATAAAATTTTTAAAAATAACAATTCATCAATTACGTCACAAATATATTTTTTTGGAGGATAATTGATGTTAAGAAGAATAATAAAACAAATTTTCTGTATTATTCTAATTTTTTTTATAAATAAACAAGCTCTTGCAATTACAGGTGAAGAAATTTCTAAGAAAGTTTCGCATTGGTTAAGCAAAGAGGGTGTTAAAGGAGTTCCTATCTTTTCAAAAAATAGTTTTTTTAAAGACTGTAGTAGCGAGCTTGAA
>CACAAB010000008.1 GCA_902530325.1 uncultured SAR116 cluster alpha proteobacterium
TTATTGCAAACTAAGCTTCAAGGGTTAGAAAAAAAATTATAAATAAAAACTTGTTAAATTATCTAGAGCAAGTTTTTGATGCGTTTTCATGTGATGCTGATATTAAATCTAATTATTATAACTGGCACAATTTTAAAAACATGCCCTAACATTCACATTTTTTGGAGAATAACAAATGGCTACATATCTAAACAATAATCAAACAAAAGATTTTCATGAAAATGGATATGTGATCGTAAAAAATTTTTTTAATGAAGATGAAACATATCTTTTGCAAAATGCTTCTAAGAAGGACCCTGCTATAAGAGATCATTTATATGAAAGAAAAGACTCCGAAGGATTAATAACTAAAATGATGGCTTGGAACCATCCAGATGATAGTATTTATGGGGTAACCGCTAGATCAGAAAAAATTGTTGATACAATGGAAGACCTCCTTGGTGGAGAAGTTTATCATTATCATTCTAAAATTACAGCTAAAGAACCATATGAGGGAGGAGCTTGGGAATGGCATCAAGATTACGGATATTGGTATAACAATGGTTGTTTGTTCCCATTTATGGCTACCGTAATGATAGCCTTGGATAAATGCACGAAGGAAAATGGATGTTTGCAAGTACTATCCGGTTCGAATAATTTAGGAAGAGTAGATCATGCTTTATTAGAAAGTGGTCAAGTAGGGGTTGATTTAAAGAGAGTTGAAGAGGCAAAAAAACATCTAAAACTAGTTTATTGTGAAATGGATCCTGGAGATGTGCTTTTTTTCCACTGTAATACTCTCCACAGGTCTGATAAAAACAACTCTCCTAACAGACGTTGGACACTTTTATGTTGTTATAACGCTGCAAGAAATAATCCTTTTATAGATCACCATCATCCAAAATATACTCCATTGAAAAAATTACCAAATAACCAAATAATTAAGGCTGGTAATAAATTTTTAGATGTTAGAGATGTAGATACTTTCCTTAAAAGACCAACTGCTCCTCCAGAACTCTCTAAAAAGAGCGGTAAACTCTATAATGCTTAGTGTGAAGCTTTAACTTTGCTTTGAAGAAAAAGTGACAGATCTTTATCATCAATTTTTGGTAAAGTTTCATTTTTAAAATACTTTAACACTTCGAATTTTATGGGTTTATCTAAACTTTTTCTAATTTCATACAAATATAAACTTTGTTTGAAAGTTTGATGTATACGTGAAGCAAACTGAAAAGCTTTGGAATTTTGGCCACCAAATTTAGTTATAAGAACATCACATTTCGAGTCATTTATTAATCTACCTAGCATAGGTTTCCAGTCATCTTCTTCAACAGGTAATCCTTTTTTTCTTGCCCATGCTACTCCCCCAGCTGGGAAAATTGCAATTACGCCTCCATTTTTCAAAATTTGAATAGCAGTCTGTCTAGTGATTACATTATCTCTCATCGCATTTTTTTTATTACTAAAATCTATAGGAAGTATATTCTCTGCTAGTGTTGGTTCTTTTTGTAGAACGCCGTGAGCTATTACTCTAAAATTATCATCAAACGTTGAAGCAAACCACGATAAAAATACCCCATCTGTAACACCAAATGGATGATTAGCTGCAATTATCAAACCTTTACCTTTTTTTCTTTTAGGAATTGGAGCCAATGTAGGTGTCTTAATGCCCATAGAGTTTAATGCATGTTTCCATAACTCGGTACCAGTTTTGTTTTTTGAATTAGTGATAAAATTTTTGTAACGTTTTTCTAGGGCAATTCTTGCTGACAACAATTCTACAGTATGAATAAAAAGCTTATGATGAATTGGTAACCATGTTTCAGCATATGTTATTTTTACATTAGATTTAAACATTTTCATTAATTAAATAATTTTGTTTTGATATTAATCTACAAATTTTAATATTTTCAACCGTTTTTTATTTTGTCTTAATAATACTCTAAAAGGCTGGCAATACTGGTTCAATTTTGGGGTAATAATTTTCTAGGTCATATCCAACATTTAATAATAAATCCTCGCGAAACTTTCTGGAAATAAATTGTACTCCTAGTGGGATTTTTTGATCTGTTTGGCTAGTTGCAAAAGATAGCCCAGGTAGTCCCATATATGGAGGCGCTATTTGAGGTAGCATAGAATCAAAAACTAAATCAAAGGATTCTTCTGATTCTAAATCCTTTAAATCTGGAAATGGAATGTCTCCTGTAATTGGACATAATATTATAGGGTGTTGATCAAAAAATTTGTTCCATTCTCTGCTCATTCTTGCTCTTTGTTGCAATGAGTCCATAAATTTTTCTAAGCTGGTATCAGGGCATCTTCTAGACATTTGGCTATAAATAAAATTTGAATCAGGGTCATTTTCTTTTGTAATGGCTTCTCCGCCAGTTCTTCTAAATTCACCTAGCCATAAGGTTGCTTGGAATTTTGCTGCTTCTTGGAAGTTTGGCGCTTTAGGTTCTTCTATAACCCATCCTGAATCCTCAAGTCTTTTAGCAACAATGTCTAATTCTGCTGATATTATAGGATCAATTTTTAGGCCTTCAATTTTTTTTAATAATGCTATTTTTTTTTTAGGCATAGGCAAAGAAAATGGTAAAGGTGTCCACCAAGGGTCATCATAATTTTCCCTGCTCATTACTTTTAGGGCTAATTCTAGATCTTTTATGGAACGTGCTAATGGTCCTGACACTGCCATTATTTGCCCTCCAATATGTCTGTCTGGGGTGGTGTAATTTATCATTGGAACTCGGCCAATACTTGGTCTTAATCCGTGAATTCCACAGGCATATGCAGGGTAACGAATTGATCCAGCTATATCAGTGCCGTGACCAATTGCTCCCATACCTGCTGCAGTTGCAGCAGCGGCACCGCCAGATGATCCACCGGGTGTAATATTTTTATTATGAGGATTCAAAGTATGGCCGTGCAAACTGTTTCTGGTAAACCAGTGAATACTGAAAGCTGGTGTATTAGTTTTCCCTAACATTAAAGCATCAGAATTTCGGAGATTTTTTACTACCGGACTATCTTTTTTTGCGATTAGATCTTTTTGTATTCGTAGACCATTGGTACTAGGATAGCCAATTTGATCAGTATTAACTTTTATTGTTGTAGGAACACCTGCAAGCGTCCCAATATTTTCACCTTCCTTAATTTTTTTATCTAAAATTTTTGCTTGCTTTTTCGCGTCCTCGAAGGTTTCTACAACAATTGCGTTGATTTTAGGATTTATTTTTTCAATATGCTCAATAAGTTTGTTGCATATTTCTGCAGCTGATACTTCTTTTTTTTTAATAAATCAGAAATTTCATAACCATTAATTTTCCATAAATCTTTCAATTTACTATCTCCCAAATAATTTGAATTTTATTTCATTATAAAAAAATAAGAAACAGTTTTTAAAAAAAGAAAAAAATTGTCTAGGCTAATTAAAATATTAAATGTATTTTGTTCTTTATTAGGGAGATAAAGTTTAAAATGGAATTACGAAAATGGCATGAGAGACCTGAGAGCTCAACAGAAAAGATTAAGGATCAAAAAGTTCTTGATGGAAAAAACTTTTTAAAGTTAGCAGATCATTTTATTTCTTTTGCAAACACTAAAAATAAAACTATAAAATCAACTGATCTTAACTACATAATGCTTTACGCTGCTGCTCGATATTCTGCTCATGTTGGGAAGAACGTTTTAGAAACAGATAATCATGAAGATTATGTAAAGCATATGTCAGAACAATTTATAGATATGATGCGTGAACATTTAGCTGATCCAAACTTATAAATAGTATTGCTTTAACAAAAATTTTTAAGGAGAAAGTTTATGAGTGATAAAAAAGATATGTCAGATATGACAGCTTCAGAAATTAGTTATAGGAAATTTTTAAAAAATCTAGGTGTTACAACACATAAAGAAATTGAAAAATTGATTAATAAAAAAATAGCTGATGGTGAATTGAGTCCTAACGCTAATCTTGATATCACAGCTAACATAACAATTGATGAGTTAGGTCTTAATCATTCAGTTTCCTCAACATTGTCATTACCAGGAAAAAATGACTAAATTAAATAAAGATTTAATATTAGATACATTAAAAAAGGTTCAGGATCCTTCACAGTCGAGGGATATTGTTACATTAGGTTTAGTAGGTAATGTTACTATTAAGGATAGTAACGTAGCAGTTACCTTGGAGGTTCCCATTCATAGAGGTGCATCAATGGAACCTATTAGAAAACTAGCCCAACAAACTATTTTAAAGATTGATGGAGTTACTAGTGCTACAGTTGTAGTTACTGCGCATGATAATAAACACAATAAAACTACAGATGATATAAAAACTGATAAAACTGTTGAAAAAGTAATAGAATCCAAAGTAAGGCGATTTATCGCAGTTGGTTCTGGCAAAGGTGGTGTAGGAAAATCAACTACTTCTGTAAATTTATCTATTGCTCTAAAGCTTGAAGGATATAAGGTAGGTCTTCTAGATGCTGATGTTTACGGTCCCTCTCAGCCCAGGATGTTAGGAGTAAGTGGAAGACCTGCATCAGTTGGAGGAGATATGGTTGCCCCTCTTCAAAATTATGGAATAAGTCTAATGTCCATGGGGCTCTTAGTTCCTGATGATACTGCAATGATTTGGCGTGGTCCTATGGTACAGTCAGCATTAACGCAGATGTTAAACTCAGTTGCGTGGGGAAATCTTGACATAATTGTAATTGATTTACCACCCGGAACAGGAGATATTCAAATTTCTCTTGCTCAGCAAGTAAATCTAGCAGGAGCTGTCATAGTCTCTACTCCTCAAGATATAGCATTACTAGATGTTGTTAAAGCATTAACAATGTTTCAAAAAGCGAATGTTCCAGTATTAGGAATGATCGAAAATATGTCATATTGGTCTTGTCCAGATTGTGGTAGAATAGATCATATTTTTGGAGAAGGTGGCGTAAAAGCTGAGGCAAAAAAAAGAGGAATTGAGATGTTAGGTGAAATACCAATAAGTTCTCAGGTAAGAAAGAGTTCCGATTCAGGTATTCCTATAATAATTTCTGAACCAAAATCAGTTCAATCTAAAAATTATAGAAATATTGCGAAGGCTATTATCAAATCTGTTAAAATAGATGAAGAGGAGTTAGTATGAGTTTATATTATGAACTTGATCCAGCAGACGATAATGACCCACCGCTTCTACCGCCAATATTAACTCCAGTCGCGGTGCCAGAAAAAATCGAAGTTTTTAACAAGGCTATTGCTGCAGCTGCAAATAGTGAAGCAGGAACAGTATTTTATTCCGAGAGTACTGAATTTGTAGAAATAGCCGTAGTTTTAAATCCAGAAGTGAAAAAAATTAAATGTAATCAAATGTTGTATGTAATGATGGTTGCAGCTGGAGACTCAATTGGAGCACTTGCACCGCCTGAAGTAGTGGTTACATACTCTTACCCAGGATTAATTTACTTGAATCAAGGTGAAGCGGGTATAGTCAAAATAGAGGTTTCTTCAGCTAATGAGGATACTATTCCAGATTGGATTGTAGTTGGATTAAAATTGAGGTTAAATAATCAGCTTCAAATGGATGAAAATAATATTCAGCCAGATATAACATCCCTTGCAGATGAAGGTGCTGGTTTTGTTTCTAGAACAAGAGCTGTTGAATCTTTATCAAGGCATTTTCTAGCTTGGATTAGTCAATGGGAGGATGAAGGGTTTAAACCAGTTGTAGATATGTGGAATTCCAGAAGAGAACAAAATAAAGAGCTGACATTAAAAAATAAAGAAACAGTATCATGGGTTGGGTTAGACGAAAATGGATTAGCTATTGTCAAATCTAAGAATAAAGAAATATTCTTATCTCCAATTGAAATAACAAAAGAAATTGGAGATATAAATTTAAGATGAAGTTTGCAAAAACAATTCGTTTCGACAAATCTGATTTAAATATTTTCCCCTTGGCTTCTGAAGAAGGTGAGTTGGCTGTGGTTGGCACTTTTAACTTTTATAATTTAAAGCAGCAAGATTTAAATGGTAAAATAAAGCAGGCATTCTCTAATGGTTTCGTGGGCTGTAATACTTTTGGCTATAGTACGTTTGTTAGTTTAGTGAATATTAGTAAAGAAGAATTACAACAACTAAAAATAGACTTAGGAAAGTATTTGGTTGATAACTTTGGTGCTCCAACCAAAGAGATGGCTGAAAAGGCGGCAACAGAAGAAATAAATTTTATGCTTGATTTGTGCAAAAATCATGAAATTGGAAGTCTTTTAAGTTTAACAAGAACTTGGGAAGATGAAGGAATTAAAGAAAAATTTAGAAATCTCCCTAAAGCTGATTCTTGCTCAGAGCAAAAAATTTGGGCTTTTGTTGATGAGAACTAATTATTAGGAATTGATGAATGATTCAAAATGATTTTTGGTTAACTTCTGGTTGGCATTTGTTAGATCATAATAATGATGGTCATCTTGTTCCTACCGAAGACTTTATGCGAGCTTATTTTTATAGACCAGAAGTGGCTCCAATTGAAGAATCTTGTGAAGCTGAAATTGAACTTCACAAAAGATTGGTTGATAAACCTTTTGATATTGTTGATAAAAAGGAACTTAACTTAATTAGAGATAAAGACGTAATTTTCAACTATGAAGTTATCTTAAAGTTTAGAGATTTTTTATCAAAGTATCCAACATTAGATAGTGCTTATCTTGCAATAGCAAGAGGACAAACTGTAGACTTTCCTCCTCTTTTTGTAGATCAAATGGTTCAAATCATTTTAAGGAACATTCTAAATCAATCACCCTATGCTCTTCAAGTAAGGGCGTCAGAAATATTCTTTAGGACACAGGTTGTTACTATAGCTGAAGATGAAATAATGGTGGCAGATGAAGCAACAGTTGAACTTCAAGCTGAGAAAAAAAGCATTAAAGCTAATGATCCAAAAAAATTAGAGGTTGATATAGATATTTTAAGAGAGAGCTCTGCTGACAATTATTGGGGTAGATCAGATAAATTTGATACCTCTATTGATCTTGCTTACACTAAACCAGGCTTGGATGCATTAGCACGAGTGATTGAAAAATGGGTTCATCATTTTCTTTCTATCGAGGTTTCAATAAAACCCATGCAAAAAATTGAGGATGAGAAATGGTCATGGCATCTTGGTTTAGACAGCGACTCTAACAATATTTTAAATGATCTTTATAATGGACTTGACGTCACTGACGAAAGACTCAAAAAGATACTATGTTTATTTCAACTTGATGCTGAGGATGGATTTGTTCAGGAAATGTATGGTAAGCCAGTATATGTTGGATTAGCAATGAATGATAGTTCTAAGATAAAATTCAAACCTCAAAATATATTAACAAATTTACCTTTATTAGATAATTCTTAATTCAAGTAATCATCAGTTGTTCTTGGTTTAGGTCGGTCTTCGGCATCAAGCATTTTATCATTTTCCTTAAACATTTCCCCAACACGGCAGTCTTCACACATTTTAAGCATTTCAGTCCTGCCATCTTTTTCAAACATCGTATGAGTAGAGAGTTTTTCAATTATTCTTTCTATAGATTTAGTAGATCCAAAAATCTTTCCACAAACAATACAATCAAAAGGTTGATCCTCAATTATAACTTTTGCTGACATTGCGTTATCGTTTAAGTTGAATTGAGAGTTAAGAGATATTGCTTTTTCGGGACATGTTGCTGCACATATACCACATTGCAAGCAAGCATCTTCTCTGAATAAAAGCTGAGGGGAGTCTGGATTGTCCTGCAATGCGCCAGCAGGGCAAGCACTTACGCATGATAAACAAATAGTACAACTATCGATGTTAACATCAACCGTCCCATAAGGTGAATTTTTAGGTAATGGTATAATGTCTTTCTTGTTGTTATTACTTTTTGATAAACCTTGTATTCCGGCTCTTAAAATTCCTCTAGGCGCTCCAACTGCAACAAAAGAAGATGGTTTAATTTTGGTATAACCATCTTTTTCATAAAATTTATCTCCAATTTTTTCAGGATCACTTTCTTCAATTAATGTAATTGAGTTATTATCATTTTTTGCAACGCCTGAAAGTAAGGCATTAGCCAATTCAATTTCTTTTGGTAAGAAATCAAATTCTTTAATTTTTTTAGGGTTTAGAAGTATAAAAATTTTTTTATATCCAATAGCTATTGAAGACACAAGAATATCATGACCAACTCTACCGACAGAATGCATTGAATAGGGTATCAAGTTAGCTGGCAAACCACTGCCATGTCTTGAAAGAATGTTTATAACTTCATTTCCATAATCATTATCAAACAATACTAAAGTAGGATTTTTACCACCCGCTTTGATATAATTATCATGTAGGTTTGATAAATCACCTAATATAACTTCAAGGCTTGGATAATCAGTTTGGATAGCGCCAGATGGACAAACAGATCCGCAAAAACCACAACCACCGCATATACCTGGATCTACAGAAACAACGTCACCAGATGTTTGGATAGCGCCAGCAGGGCAAACATCTAAACATTTTGAGCATCCTGTTTTTTCATTACGTGAATGTGCGCATAAACTATCATTATAGTTTACATAAATTGGTTTTTCAAACTCTCCAATCATATCAATTGCTTTTGCAAAAATCTCTAGTAAATCATTTGGACTATTTGTGCTTGCTCTAAAATAGCCATCACGTTTGTGATCACCTGTAAACATAGGTGTATTTTCACTTAGATCTATTATTATATCGCATTCAGTATCTACTGATTTAAAAAAATCTCCAAACTTAATATTTGACTTACTACTTGGAAGTGCTTCGGAAAAATTATTTATATCAAGTTGGAATTGAGAAAAGTAACCTTGAGCTCTGTTTATATTTCCTTTTGTTATTTTGAAATTTTGAGGCTCTAAAACTATTTCGTCTTCACAATTAGAAATCATTAGTGTTACACCAAGGTGTTTATTTAATTTTTTACAGAAATCAAAAGCAATACCAAGGGAGTCATCACCATTTTTATAATTAGTATAAACAAAGCATCTTCCTAGAGAATTTAAAGTCAAACTAGGTGTTTTTTTTGTTTCATTGACAGATGAATTTATCAAGGCGCTTATTTTAGGAACGGATTTTTTACTCTCTTTAGACCATCCTGCATATTCTCTAATATTAAAAGTTCCAGGTGGCTGGAAATTATTTTCTTCAGCTAAATTTTCAAAAACCTCTTCTTGTTGAGTGCACGCAATTAGCAAATTTTTATTTTCTTTATTTCCTATTTTTAGTTGATCTAAAACAACATCTAGTTCCGAACCGCATAAGTTGTTATGTATTTTACATTTACTTTCCAACTTGCAAGCTTTTGATAATGCTTCATCGTCAATATCCATTGTTGCTTCACAATTGCAAATAAGTATTTTTTTATTATTAATTTCCAAAAACAATCTCCCAAGATTGTGACAAGAACTTATTTAATTGTGGTATAATGTCAATTAATTTCTCATCACAAAAAAAATTAGTTTGTTTTTTATTCTTAATGTTGTTATTTAGCTCACCTGTCTAAGGTTTATAAATGAGGCATTATGACAAGCTTAGAAAATAATAAGCATCTTCTATACGGTGTAAGGATCATTTTTGAAAAAAAAGAAATTGATAATCAATGGGAAAGTCATAAATGGATAGTTAATGATTTGATACCTCTTGATGTAACAAGTGGAGAAGGGTATCCTCCAATTAATGACGTTAAAATTCGTCCACTTTTAAATGATGTTTCTCGACATAATAGTGATAATAAAAATTTATTCGTTGCAGATGCGTCAATTGATTTGCATCGTGCAGAGGCAGAAGGTTATGCTGAAAATCTTCAATCTTCAGACCCTTCTATATATATAGTTCTGAGAGATGGAGATTTAATTGAAGAAAATGAAAAAAAAAGTGATGAGATGAGAAATATTGACGTTCATTTAGCAGAAGTTTCACTATCTCCCTATCATATTCAAGATTATGAAGATTGTGGAGAAGATAAAGTTGAAAAAGTTCCATTATATGGTCCTATTTTAGAGCTCTTAAATAAGTTTGTTAGTATTCACTTTCATCCTGAGGAGTTTAAGAAAAGAAAAAGAGATAAAAAAAATATTGATGAAAATATTCATCGAGGTGGAGATCAAAGACTAAAAAAAAATTATTATAATTGATAATAGATTTTTAAAGGTTAATTTATGATGGAAGAAGATAAAAAAGATTTAAATGAGAACTTTCTTTCTAGATGGTCTAAGAAAAAATCTAAACAAAAGTCTGAACAAGAAATTTCTAAAATAGAATCGGCTGATTTTAATAGTTCCCAAGGTGACGAAGTCTCAAAATCTTCAACATCAGAAGTGAGTAATAACGATAAACTTAATGATGATGAATTGTTGAAGAAATATAATTTACCAAATCCTGAGAAAATTAAAAAAGAAAAATCTTTAGATGTGTTTTTTAAGGATGGAGTTCCTGACAGATTACGCCAAATAGCGTTGCGAAGAGTATGGAGATTAAATCCAATAATAAGATTCGCTGACGCAGAAATTAACGATTATCATGAAGATTTTACTGATTCTGCAACAGTTATTGAAGGGATGGAAACAGCTTATAAAGTTGGAAAAGGTTATCTTTCAGATTTGATTGACGGCAAAGATGAAAAAAATGATGTCGAAACAATAGCACACAAAGAATTATCAACAGATAAAAGCGATAAAAAAACAATTAAAAAAATTTCTAAAAGAAAATATCAAGATAAAAATCAAGATAAAAAACAAAATGATGAAATAAAACTTATTTCTGAAGAAGATAAAAAGAAGAATATCAGTGAGATTGGCGAAATAAAAAAAGATAAGACTTTAATAGAACAAACATCAACAAATACAGATGAAATTCAAAATTCCTTGCAAAATAGTAATCAAAAAATTAAGCCCGAAACAATGGTTTTTAAACCAAAAAATCAGTGATAATATTTCTTATTAATAGATTTAAATTTTTATATTGTTTTTTTACTTAACACATTAATAAAAAAAAGCTTTTCTTTTTCGAAATTATAGTAAATAGTGATTTTGGGGGATATAATTTGAGTTCTTATAATACTAAAATCTTAGATAATATAAACGAAGAAGATCAGTTGCGTGCTGATATGTATTCATTTTTAGCTAATCTTTTAAGAGCAGAGCCAGACGATAAATTGGTAAAGCAACTAACAATGCTCGAATCTGATGATTCCCCCATTGGAAAATCCATAAAAACACTTTCAAAATTAGCAACTTCACTTGATCTCCCAACCATTAGAGATGAGTATGTTAGAATATTTGTAGGTGTTGGTAGAGGCGAAATACTCCCCTTTGCTTCTTATTATTTAACTGGATTTTTAAAAGACAAGCCTTTAGCCAAGTTAAGACAGGACATGCAAAAAATAGGAATCAAGTTAGAGGATAATGTTAAAGAGCCAGAGGATCACATCGCGAGCATATTCGATATGATGTCAGGCTTAATACTTGGAAAGTTTGATAAGAAACATTCTATTACAGAGCAAAAAGATTTTTTTAATAAGCATTTAGCCCCATGGGTTGACTTGCTTATGAGAGATATAGAAAGTTCCAAAATTGCAGTGTTTTATTCCCCAATTGGAACTATCGGAAAAGAATTTATGGAAATTGAACGAGCGTCGTTCTCAATGAATGTCTCGGGGTAGCGATAGGCCCCTGTTTCATAAGCTCATATTAAATGAGCTTTTTATTAAGGAGTGTAAAATGAAGATTGATAAATCTAAGAATGGTAGGAGAGACTTTTTAAAAGGTGCCGCTATAACAGCTGCCGCCGCTACTGTGGCTGCAACTGTTACTAAAACAGCATCCGCTAACGAGACTATGAATACTACTGGTTCAGGCTACCAGAAAACAAAGCATGTAAAAACTTATTATGAAACCGCTAGGTTCTAATATTAATTAATCAATTTAAGGAGGAAAACTATGCTTAGAAAGAAGACGAAAGGGGTGGCGATAGGCTCCCAAACTTCATCTTTCATTGGTAAAACCTCAGAAAAGGTCGTTGATAGACGTACTTTTTTGAAAGGTTCAGGATTAGCAGTTGGGGGATTGGCCACTGCTGCAGCACTCGCAGGTTCAAATGTTAAGCAAGCAAAGGCTTCATTTTCAACCTCTGCAGTATCTATGAAGAAAACAGTTTGTACGCACTGTTCAGTTGGTTGTACAATTATGGCTGAGGTTCAAAATGGTGTATGGACAGGTCAAGAGCCAGGTTGGGATAGTCCAATTAATTTAGGTGCTCATTGCTCTAAGGGTGCATCTGTAAGAGAAACAGCAAGTGGAGAAAGAAGATTAAAATATCCTATGAAGCTTGTTAGTGGCAAATGGACAAGAATGTCGTGGGATGATGCCATAAATGAAATTGGCGATAAGATGGAATCAATAAGAACCTCATCAGGCCCTGATTCTGTTTATTGGTTAGGTTCTGCTAAATTTAATAATGAGCAGTCATATTTATTCAGAAAATTTTATGCATATTGGGGCTCTAACAATGGAGATCACCAGGCAAGAATATGTCATTCAACAACAGTTGCAGGTGTTGCTAACACTTGGGGTTACGGTGCAATGACAAATTCTTATAATGACATTCACAATTCTAAAGCCATGTTTGTCATTGGTGGAAATCCAGCAGAGGCGCACCCAGTGTCATTAATGCACTTAATGAAAGCAAAAGAGCAAAATAATGCTCCATTAATTGTATGTGACCCACGTTTTACAAGAACTGCAGCACATGCTGACGAATTTGTAAGGTTTCGTCCAGGATCAGACGTTGCATTGATTTGGGGAATTATGTGGCATATCTTCGAAAATAAATGGGAAGATAAAGAATTTATTAGGCAACGTGTCTATGGTATGGATGACGTTAGAGCTGAAGTAAAGAAATGGAATCCTGAGGAAACAGAGAGAGTTACTGGAGTTCCTGGATCTCAGTTAAAAAGAGTAGCTAAAATAATGGCTAACAACAGACCTGGTACATTTATTTGGTGTATGGGTGGAACTCAACACACTAACGGAAATAACAACACAAGAGCGTATTGTGCATTTCAATTAGCTTTAGGAAACATGGGAACTGCAGGTGGTGGTGCCAACATATTCCGAGGCCACGATAATGTTCAAGGTGCTACTGACTTTTGTATTTTGTCCCATTCTTTACCAGGTTATTACGGTTTATCCGCTGGTGCTTGGAAGCATTGGTCAAGAGTATGGGAAGAAGATTACAATTGGATTAAAGCAAGATTTTCCTCAATGAAAGGAAAAGACGGTAAAACCAAGAGTATGATGAACCAGAAGGGTATACCTGTATCGAGATGGATTGATGGTGTTCTTGAAAAGAGAGAAAATATAGAACAGCCAGATAATTTAAAAGCAATGGTTTTCTGGGGACATGCTCCTAACTCTCAAACTAGAATGAAGGAAATGAAAGTTGCAATGGAGAAGTTAGACCTTATGGTTGTAATTGATCCTTACCCAACAGTTTCTGCAGTTTTATCTGATAGAACAGATGGTGTTTATTTACTCCCATCCACTACTCAGTTTGAGACATATGGATCCCTTACTTCATCCAATAGATCACTTCAATGGAGAGAGAAGGTTATCGAGCCATCTTTTGACTCACTTCCTGATCATACAATCATATATAAGTTTGCAAAAAAGTTTGGGTTTGCGGACCGTATGTTTAGAAATATTAAGGTAACTAATGATGAGCCTTACATTGAAGACGTAACTAAAGAGTTCAATAGTGGTATGTGGACAATAGGTTATACTGGTCAGTCACCAGAGAGACTTAAAGCTCACATGAAGAATCAACACGTTTTTGATAAAACCACTCTAAGAGCTGTTGGTGGTGAACTTGATGGTGATTATTATGGTTTGCCTTGGCCTTGTTGGGGTAACCCTGATATGAAACATCCTGGCACACCATTGCTATATGACACATCAAAGCCAGTGTCAGAAGGTGGATTATGTTTTAGAGCACGATTTGGTGTTGAGCACGAAGGTAATAATCTATTAGCTGAAGGTTCATATCCGGTCGGTTCTGAGATTAAAGACGGTTATCCACAATTTACAATGGCAATGCTAAAAAAACTTGGCTGGGATAAAGATTTAACAGCTGATGAAAAAGCCGCAATTGATAAAGTTGCTGGAGATAAAACTAACTGGAAAGTTGACTTATCTGGTGGTATCCAAAGAGTTGCTATTAAACATGGTTGTGCTCCATTTGGAAACGCTAAGGCAAGAGTTAAGGTTTGGACATTCCCAGATCCAATCCCATTACACAGAGAGCCACTATACACTTCTAGAAGAGACCTTGTAGCCGATTATCCTACATATTCTGATAGAATGGCATATAGACTTCCAACATTGTATAAGTCTATTCAAGATGTGGATCACTCTGTTAAATATCCGATCATTCTAACTTCCGGTAGATTGGTTGAATATGAAGGTGGTGGAGATGAGACAAGATCAAATCCATGGCTAGCTGAATTGCAACAAGACATGTTTGTTGAAATCAATCCATTTGATGCCAACTCTAAAGGAATTAGAAACGGTGCAATGGTTTGGGTTGCGACTCCAGAAGGAGCTAGGATTAAAGTTATGGCAATGGTAACCGAGCGTGTTGCCAAAGGTGTAGCTTTCTTACCATTCCACTTCGGTGGTCATATGGAAGGTGAGGATCTTAGATCAAAGTATCCAGAAGGTTCAGATCCATATGTACTAGGTGAAGCAGCAAACACTGCATTTACTTATGGATATGACTCAGTAACACAGATGCAAGAGACTAAGTGCTCATTGTGTCAAATTGAACTAGCTTAAAGGAGGGCTTAAAAAATGGCACGAATGAAATTCTTATGCGATGCAGAAAGATGTATTGAGTGTAACGCCTGTGTGACAGCATGTAAGAACGAGCATGAAGTTCCATGGGGTATTAATAGAAGAAGGGTTGTAACCATTCAAGATGGCAAGCCGGGAGAAAGATCAATATCCGTAGCCTGTATGCATTGTTCAGATGCTCCTTGCATGGCTGTGTGCCCAGTTGACTGTTTTTATCAAACAGATCAGGGTGTAGTGTTACATTCTAAGGATCTATGTATCGGCTGTGGTTACTGCTTCTATGCTTGTCCTTTTGGAGCTCCTCAATTTCCTCAAGCTGGAAATTATGGATCAAGAGGAAAAATGGATAAGTGTACTTTTTGCGCAGGTGGACCTGAAGCTGATATGGGTGAGTTAGAGTTCCAAAAGTATGGACGTAATAGACTTGCTGAAGGTAAACTACCATCATGCGCAGAAATGTGTGCAACAAAGGCATTACTTGCTGGTGATGGCGACGAAGTAGCTGATATCTTCAGAGAGAGAGTTGTTGCTCGTGGTTTTGGTTCTGGCGCATGGGGCTGGGGCACTGCATACCAGTTAAAAGGTTAAAATTTCACTTAAAAAGGCGGATTTATCCGCCTTTTTTGATTCTTTTATCTTTAAAATTTGGGGTAAGTAATGATTAATATAAATAAAACATTTTTGATTATCTCAATCTTCCTGTCTTCGTTCTTATTAAGTTCATGCCAGGAAGAACAAGGAAGAATACTAAATTACAAAAAAGGTGTGTACTTAGGTAAAAAAGACGATATTCTAACGACAGAACAAGTAAATAAACTTAAGATGCATACTTCTAGGCAAAGAAGTAATTAAGAGGAGAGAATTAATGTTCAGAAAACTATTTATTGCATTTACAATGGTATTTGTAATTAGTTTTACATTTTTAACAAATTCAAATTCATCAATAGCTCAAGTTAAAGGTGAGGTGCCAGGTAATGCACTAGGCCTGAAGTCTGATGCCGATTTATGGAGATATATTAGAACTGGCAATGCTGGTTCAACTCAAATGAAAGATCAATTGTCTGCTGTAATGATACAATCTGAAGGTGACAATTGGAGGGCTATTAGAAATGGACCCGTTACTTTATATGGTGGTATAGGTTTGCTAGCAATTATTGGCGTGCTTTTTGCCTTTTACATGTATAGAGGTAAAATAAAAGTAGATTCTGGATTGTCAGGTGACACTATTTTAAGGTTTGCTGCAATTGATAGATTTGCTCATTGGTTAATGGCTGGATCATTTGTTTTGTTAGCTTTAACTGGGCTTAATCTTATGTATGGTAAATACATTTTACTACCAATTTTTGGACCGGAAATATTTACTGCAATAACTATTGGAGGTAAGTATATTCACAACTACTTGGCATTTGCCTTTATGTTAGGTCTTGTTTTAGCTTTTGTTTTATGGGTAAGACATAACATTCCTAACAAAGTTGATTGGGAATGGATAAAAATGGGTGGTGGTATTTTTAAAGCTGGATTACATCCACCTGCCAAGAAGTTCAATGCTGGTCAAAAAATGATCTTTTGGATCACAATGATTGGCGGTCTGTCAGTAAGCATGTCAGGTATAGCATTAATGTTTCCATTCCAAACAACTATGTTTGCTGATACTTTTGCTATACTTAATGTTTTAGGGTTAGGTTTACCTACAGACTTGACACTTCTTCAAGAACAGCAATTCAACCAGGTATGGCATGGAATAGTTTCTTTAGGTCTTATGATAATGATTATTGCACATATTTATATAGGATCTGTTGGAATGGAAGGTGCCCTTGATGCTATGAATAGTGGGGAAGTTGACAAAAACTGGGCAAAAGAGCATCACGGTCTGTGGGTAAAGGAAATGGAAGAAGATAAAAAATCTAAGCCAGAACCCGCAGAGTAAAAATATTATAGAAAATGCTACCTAAAAAAATTTTCTTAAAAGATATCATAATTATTAAATTGATTATGGTATCTTTTTTATTATTGATTAAAACTTCACATAGTACTGAGCAATATACTGCCCACGGTGGTCCTGTTAAGGGTTTAGCTGTATCTGCAAGTAATAATTTAATGGCAAGTGCTAGCTTTGATTATTCGGTTGTAATTTGGGACCTAAATCCAATTAAAGAAAAATTAACTTTGATTGGTCATGATGCAGCTGTTAACACTGTAAAATTTTCGCCACATAATGACTTTTTAGCGTCAGGAGGGGATGACAACAATATTTTATTGTGGGCATTAAAGGATATTAATAATTTAAATGAAGAAATACAGCCAATTAAATTAGGTAATCATAGAGGTAAAATTGCAGATTTAGAATTTTCAAATAATGGTAGATATTTAATATCGGCAAGTTGGGATGGAACAGTAGGAGTATGGGATTTAAAAAAAAGAAAATTAATTAACTCTTTAGTAGGTCACAAAGGACCAGTATATGCTGTTAAATACTCTAAAGATAACAAACATATTTACAGTTCAGGATATGATGGTGATATAAAGCTTTGGAAAGCTAATAGTGGAGAGTATGTAAGGCCAATCGTTAAAAATGGTTGGGGAATTTCAAAGTTTGAAGTAGATGAAAAACTTAATTTTATTGCTTTTGGTTCTACAGATGGACAAATAACAATAAATAAATTTGATAAGGACGAAACAATTCTAAATATAAAAGAAGATAGAGTACCAATTTTATCAATGTACTACTTAGAAAATGAAAATATGATTAGTTTTGGAAATGCAAAAGGAAGAATGATCATATTAGACACGAAAAATTGGTCATTAGTTAGAGATTTCAATGCTGTTAATGGACCAATATGGGACAATATCCTTTTTCCTAATGATTCTTCATTAATTGTAGCTGGTTTAGATGATTTCTTAACAAGGTGGCAAATATTTGACTTTCCTCCAAAATTTTTAGAGAGACCTGGGCCAGCTAGAAGATTTAACCCTGTAAAAGAGGTCAGTAACGGTGAAAAACAATTTGCCAGGAAATGCAGTGTTTGTCATACTCTTGTAAAAAATGGGAAAAAAAGAGCAGGTCCAACACTTTATAAAATTTTTGGACGTAAGGCTGGAACATTAGAAGGATATAAATATTCAAAAGCTCTCATTGAATCTGATATAACATGGAACGAAGAAAGTATTAATAGACTATTTGATGAGGGACCTGATAAAGTGACACCAGGTACTAAGATGCCAATACAAAGAATGAAAAAAATACAAGACAGACAAGATCTTGTAATGTTTTTAAAAAAAGCTACTAACTAAACAAAGGAGTTTAAAATGAAAATGTTTTTTACAAGTAGTGTGTTTGCGATAATAGTTGGAGTAGGTGTATACGTGATTTTAACAAGTACGGGTATGGATACTGCAAGTGTTATGTCAAGTTCAAATGTAAGATTATAGACTTAATAAATCCTTAGATGGTTAATAAAACTATTAAATCAGTTTTATATATAACTATATTTTTTATAAATTTTAGTACCCTTGCTCACGATTATTCTGAAGTATGGGAAAAAGGTCACAAATCAACTGTAGTTGTTTTGCCAACTTGGCCAGGATACAATAAACCCGGTTTTGGAGCTCCAGCAGGTACTGCGCCGGCTGGTACAGGATTTTATTTGTCATTGGACAAAAAGGAAAAAATGACAAACTATATACTTACAGCTGCACATGTAATTAAAAATGCAAAGATAGTAGAAATTAAAAATTATAATAATAAATCAGAGAAAGTTGATGTAATTTTGACTGACTTTAGAACTGATATAGCTATTTTAAAATCAAAAAACAAAGGCCAAAGTGTCCTAGTTACAAAGAAAAAAATAAAATATGGTAATGAAGTTTGTCTAATAGGTAATAGTTTTGGATTAGGTCAAAGCTTATCATGTGGAATAGTATCTGGACTTAATAGAACAAGATTAGGGTTCAACCCAATTGAGGATTTCATTCAAACAGATGCAGCAGTAAACCCTGGTGCTTCAGGTGCACCTTTATTAAATAAAGAGGGCCAACTGATAGGTATGGTAGATGCAATATACACCAAGGAAGCAGACATTGATGCTGGAGTTAATTTTGCAATTGACATTAAATTAATAGAAAAGTTTTTGAATAAATATGCCAGTCAGATAAAATAGAATTCTATGTCAATAACACCTACCAAATTAGAAATTGCAAGAGATCTTTTAAAAGAATCAATTGTTGAAAAAGATAAAAAGACACAATCACTTATCCATAAAGCTCAAGAACGTATAAATTATAAAACAATTAAAAGTAGGTTAAACTTACCTACAACTGCAAACTCAGCAGTTGATGGTTATGGAATTTTACATCAAACATTTTTAAGTAATCCAGAAACAGAATTTGAAATTGCTGGCATTGCGAAAGCAGGACACCCTTACAAAAAGAAAATTTTACCCCATCAGGCTATAGAAATTTATACAGGTGCTATAATGCCAGAAGGTGTAGATACAATCGTAATGCACGAAAAATGTAAGAGATCAAATAATAGAGTGATAATTAATGAAAAAGTAAAACAAAATCAAAATATGAGACCAATAGGCGAAAATTTAAAAAGGGGAGAGGTAGTTGTTAAAAAAGGAAAATTACTTAATGCAGCTGATATTGGGCAACTTGCTGCATCTGGAAATAATGAAATTGAAATATACGAAAAATTAAATGTCTCAGTTATTTCAACAGGAGATGAATTAATTTCAAGTAAAGCTGGCAAAAGATTAAGAGGCCAAATATATGATTCTAATAAACCAATGTTACTTTCTTTATTAGATCATAAATTTTTAAATATACATGATTTTGGAATAGTGAAAGATAATAGAAATGAGTTAGCAAGAAAATTTGCTGATGCCTTATCAAAGAATGACGTAGTAATTTCATCTGGAGGCGCGTCAGATGGAATAGAAGATCATACGCAAAATGCAATTAGAGACGTTGGTGCAGAATGTTTAATTTGGCAATTAGCTATGAAGCCTGGAAAACCTATGGCAATTGGACGAAAGAAAAACAAATTTATTTTTTGTCTGCCAGGAAATCCAGTAGCTGCTTTTGTTTGTTCAAAGTTATTAATAAAACCACTCTTAATTAAACTAGCTGGTGGTGTTGATTTAGAACCATTAGTTGTAAAAATTCCCTCAGGTTTTGAGCATAAGAAAAGAAAAGGTAGAGCAGAGTATTTGAGAGCTAAAATTATAAGTAAAAATAATGGAGATTTTTTGAAAATCCATGGAAGAAAAGGAGCAGGCGTAATTTCTTCATTAACTGGTGCAGATGGTATAGTAGAAATACCTATGGATTATGAAACTGTAAAAGTAGGAGAGCTTCTTAAATTTTACCCATTCGAACATAGATGTTTGTGATTTAACCTAGTTAGGTATAAGGTTTTTATCCCATTTAATAATTACATTAAAAGAAATTGATATTCTTGGAAAATCAGACATATTTGGATGTACAAGATGATGCAAGAAAGCAGGCCATAAAAGTAAATCTCCTGACTTGGGTAAAACTCTATGTTCAGGGTCTACTTGTTTATCACCTCTTATTGAATTCATATTTGCCTGAGGACGTGGATCAAAAAAACTAATTGAAGCTGGATTAAGATCAGATCTAAATATTTCAGCATCTGATTGGTCAGGAACATTTATATAATAGGTTCCTGACAACCAAGAATGTGGATGGTTATGAAGATTATGATAATCTCCTTTCATATTAACATTACCCCAGCCTTGGATAGACCAGTTTAATTCATAATTTACTCCTGATTGTTGCGCATAATCATATACAGCCCTATCAATACATTGTTTTAACCAAAACATAGCAGGATGATCCATTTCTAAAATATTTTGAGATATATAATTTTCTGTCATATTCTCCTGTGCAGCATTGTTTGACAGGACTATATCAGCAATTACAGAATTTGCGTTTTCATGTCCTGGCAATGACATTTCCATAAACTGAGTTGGCCAAAGATTTAAAAATTTTGATTTTGTAGTATTGTTATTATTTTCAGTTATAGACATTTTTTGCTCCGTCTGTATTTAAGCAATTTCAAACTTTTTAATTAATAAGTCAGTTATACTACTTATGTTGTTTAAATCTAAAGAGGGAATATCTGTATTTAACTTCTCATCTGAAGCTATTGCAAAAATATTAGTATCATCTTTATGTAAAAATGTTTTCCCAATTTCACGTCTAAACACTTCTAGTTTTGGAATTTTTTCATTTTTATAACCTTCGACTATAATTACATCACATTTATTTAAAGGGCTTTTGGCAAATATTTCTAACATTTCAAATAAACTTTTTTCTTCTTCATTGTCATTTTCTTGAATAAGAGCAAACCTTTCCTTAGATGAAATAATCATTGGTCGGGCTCCAGCTTTCCTAAGGTTGTAAGAATCTTTACCTGGTTTATCGATATCAAATTTATGATGAGCGTGTTTAAGCGTTCCTACATTAATTCCAATCTTTGTGAAATTTTTTATTAAGTTAGCACATAATGTTGTTTTCCCAGAGCCAGACCAACCGGCAAGACCAAAAATGGGTGGAAGTTTTCCAAGTATTTGCATTGCAATAATTAAATCTTTAGGCGAATTTAAATTTGTGAAAGGATCAGATCTTGATTTGTCAATTTCATCAAAATTTACATGAGCGGTTTTAAGTTGAGAAGTAAAAATATCAATTTTTCTAATTCCTTCTTCAATTGCTTTTTTTAATATTAAATTATTGTCAGTTTTCCATAATGCTATCACAGGATGATTAAATCCTCTTGATTTTGCTACAACTAGATCTACTTCCGGATTCTCATTTTTTACTTTCAATAGAGACTCAATTAAATTTTGAGGCAGAAAAGGTGTATCACATGGTAAAGTAAGAACCCACTTTTGCTTAATTTTTTTTGCCCAATTCAATGAAGCCAGAATGCCAACTAATGGACCTAGATGTCCTTTAAGTGGATCTTCAAGAATTTCGTAACCAAAATTTTTATATTTTTCAAAGTTAGTATTAATATTTAATGCAATGGGAGCAGCTTTTCCCGAAACTTTCTCTAGAACATAAGAGATGAGTGGTCTGTCAAGTAGATTAATTAGACCTTTTTCTTTTCCACCCATTCTTCTTCCTTTTCCTCCTGCAAGGATAACACATGGGATTATCTCATTAATATTTTTCAAATTTCATAGCCTCAACTAATTATAGATCTTTGTGCTGACACCACATCTTCATTTTTTACTGATTTTACATCACTATCGAAAACTACTCTTTCAATACCATTAGCAATAATCATTTTTTTTCCCTTTGCTCTTCCTATTAATGTTAGACCGGCTTGTTTCGCAAGTGTAACACCTGACTCTGTGAAGCCTGACCTAGAAATTAAAATTGGAATACCCATTTGAACCGTTTTAATTACCATTTCTGAGGTGAGTCTACCAGTAGTATAAAAAATTTTGTCACTAGTATTTTCATTATTTAAAAAAACCCACCCTGCAATTTTATCAACAGCATTATGTCTACCAACATCTTCAACATAAATTAGGGGGATGTCATTTCTACATAAAACACATCCATGTAACGCACCAGCTTTGAGATAAAGACTTGGTCTAGTATTAACTTTTTTGGAAATCGAATAAATCCAAGAAGTTTTAATTTTAGTTGTTTTATCAAGATTTATAGATGTAAAATCATCCATTATATCTCCATACACTGTTCCAACAGCACAACCACTTGTCCTTATTTTTTTTTCCATTTTTTCTTCATAATTTGTTTTTCTTTTTGTCCTTACTATTACAACTTGTAAGTCATCATCGTATGTAACTTCAGAAATCACATCATTTTTTTTGAGCATGTTTTGGTTTAATAAATATCCGACTGCAAGTAGATCGGGCATGTCACCAAGTGTCATTGCAGTGACTATTTCCTGTTTGTTTAAATAAATTGTTAAAGGTATTTCTCTAATTACAGGAAGTTTTATACTTTCTCCAGCTTCGTTAATTCCTTCAATCTCTTTTGTTAAATTATCATTCTCTAAATCCGGTGATATTAGAAATTCTTCATCATTTTTCATTTTCAAACCTAAATTTTAACCTTGTTTAGAAGCTGCCCATTGAATAAATTCCTGTGCCTCTTCTGATAAATGTTTATTCAAACTTAAATATTTTGCTAATAATTCTTTGCCAAAAGGTGTTAAGGTTGTGCCTTTATTTCCTTTTTGCTTTTCTAAAATAGGAGTAGGAAATGCCTCTTCAATTGTGTTGAGCAAAAGTTTTGCACGCTTAGTACTCATGCCCATAAAGTTTGCTGCAGCCCTTACAGAACCTTTTTGATGCACTAAATTGAAAAGTTCCATTTTACCAGCCCCAATCATATGGCCCTGAATATATACTTTTATTCGAATGCCATTATCATTCTCTTTTACCAAATTAGGAGGTAGAGAAGAACGTTTTATGTTTGTTGATCTACTTTTCATTAACCGATTATAGAATATAATGCTAAAATAAACTAAATATTTTTATGGTATAAAAATTTGTCTGATTATTTTACAACTGATGAATTAGCTGAGTTTCTTAGAGTTAAACCAAGAAAAGTTTATGATCTAGTTGCTAAAGAAGAGGTGCCCTTTTCAAGGGTAATGGGCAAATTATTATTTTCAAAAGAAGAAGTTGCTAATTGGATAGCTGGTAAAAATAATTCAGTTGATAATAAGAAATATCTACCGGATGTCCTTTTAGGAAGTCATGATCCTCTTCTCGAATATGCAATAAAACAATCTGGATCAGGTATAGCTTTGTCTTTTGATGGGAGTAATAAAGGGCTTGAAAGATTTAAATTAAATCAAGGAATTGCATCAGGACTTCACATTTATGATTTTATTTCAAAAAAATGGAATATCACAAGTGTTGAAGAGTATTTAAATGATAAAGATTTTGTTCTTATGGAATGGGCAAAAAGAGAAAGAGGTTTAATATTCAAGCCAACTAATGGACCTAAGAAGAAAATAAAAGATTTTAAAGGTCAAAAATTAGTTTCAAGACAACCTGGTTCAGGAGCTGATAATTATTTAAAAAATTTGATGGAAAGTGAAAATTTGAATTTATCAGATTTTCTCAAAACAGAAATTGTTTATTCTGAAATTGATGCAGTATCATTAGTTTTATCTGATCAAGCTGACGTAACTCTTGGTCTAGCATCAGAGGCAGAAAAGTATAAACTTAAATTTATTCCAGTGGTTGAAGAAAGATTTGATTTAGTAATTGATAGATTTTCATGGTTTGAAAATCCGTTTCAAAAACTTTTTCAATTCTCCAAAACGGTAGAATTTAATGACATTGCTTCAAGATTAAAGGGTTATAATATTAAAGATCTTGGTATGATCCACTTTAATAGTAAATAGGTATAATCAATGATCAAGGAAATAGGTAAAGGATTGTTAGGTGTTCTAATTATTATAACTCTGTTTGTTTTCTTTTTAGGCCTGAAGACTTTTATATTTTCGCTTGCGTACTAAATCTTTAAAAAGCTAGTTGAACTTTCATACTTTTTTTATTGTTATTCATTGCAAGTTCAAAACCATCAATTGCGTTTTTAAATTCTATTTTATGAGTGATTAATGGATTTACGTCTATTAATTTTTTTTTCATCATTTTAACAGCTAATTCAAATTCTGAATGAAATCTGAATGAGCCTTTTAAATTTAACTCTTTTGTTGTAACTGATACTAGAGGAATCAAAACATCTCCTCCAAGACCAAGTTGTATCAAGGTGCCTTTAGGCTTTAAGCAATTTATTGAGTCGCTAATACCTTGCGCAGATCCCGAACATTCAATAGCTATATCAAAATAACCTTTGTTAAATTGATAGTTTTTTAATTGATCATGTTCTTTTAGAACATTTATAACTCTATCTGCTCCCACAGAATTTGAAAACGAAAGAGCATTTGTAGAAATATCTGTAACTATTATTTCTTCTGCTCCAGATCTTCTGGCGGCTGCCACGCATAATGTCCCAATAGGTCCTGATCCAGTAACTATAACTTTTTTTCCTAAAATCTTTCCTGCTTGTTTTATAGCATGAAGACAAACTGCAAGTGGTTCTGCCATTGCAGCTTCTTCTGGAGACAGGCCATCAGCGGGAACGCATTGAAAATCTTCAGCTATTAATGTTTCTCTAAATGCACCTTGTATGTGCGGAAATGGCATTGCAGATCCATAAAATTTCATATTCATGCATTGAATTTGATTACCCTTAAGGCAAAAATTACATTTATTACATGGTCTTGATGGCGATACAGAAACTAATTGTCCAATTGATAAATTTTCTACATTTGAGCCAATTTTTGAAATAAATCCAGAAACTTCATGACCTAAAATCATTGGCTCCCGTAACTTAATTTGTCCAAATCCACCATGTTTATAATAATGTAGGTCTGTTCCACAAATACCACCGATGGCAATATGAATTTCAACTTGATTAGCGCCTAAATTATCAACTTGATAATCTTCTATCCTTAAGTCTAATGGACCATGAATTCGTAGAGATTTCATTAAATACGCCTTTATCTAATTAGAGTTTAAACTTAAATTTTAGAAAGATAATTGGCAATCTTTTTATTATTACTGTACTTTTACATAAATTCAAAAAGGAAAAGAAATGGTTTCAGGATTAAAATTATTTGATCTTAATGGTAAAACAGCTCTTATAACCGGCTCATCACAAGGAATTGGTTATGCTTTAGCTAAGGGTTTGGCTGATGCTGGCTCTGATATAATACTGAATGGTAGAAATACTGAAAAGTTAAAACAATCAGCTGAAGCAATTAATACTAAACAAAATATCTTTCAATTATGCTTTGATGTTACTAATTATGAACAGACCAAGCGATCTATTGATAAATTTGAAAAAGAAATTAGTCCAATTGATATTTTAATTAATAATGCTGGAATGCAATTTAGAACTGCCTTAGAAGATTTCCCACGAGATAAGTTTGAGGAATTATTAAAAACAAATGTGTCTTCAGTTTTTAATGTAAGTCAAGTTGTTGCAAAATATATGATTAAAAGAGGCGAAGGTAAAATTATAAATATAGCCAGTGTCCAAACATCTCTTGCTAGACCAGGTATTGCTCCCTATACAGCAACAAAGGGTGCTGTAGGAAATATCACAAAAGGTATGGCAACAGATTGGGCGAAATATGGTATTCAATGCAATGCTATTGCACCAGGATATTTTGATACACCATTGAATGCCGCTCTTGTTTCCGATAGTGATTTTACAGCGTGGTTAAAAAAAAGAACTCCGGCAGGTAGGTGGGGTGAAGTTCATGAACTAGTAGGTGCTAGTATCTTTTTAAGTTCTGCAGCCTCAAATTTTGTAAATGGTCATACACTTTATGTTGATGGTGGTATAACCGCATCTTTATAGATAAATATTCTTTAAAAGCAAATAAATATGTTGTAAATTGCAAAATTATTTTTTATAAATACTAATATTAGAAAATTATTCTTTTAGAGTTATTATGTTAGATGAAATTGATATCAAAATATTAAGTGTTATACAAAAAAATGCTGGGTTACCTCTGTCTGAAATTTCTAAGAAAGTGGGTGTGTCTCCAACTCCTTGTTGGAATAGAATAAAAAAAATGGAAGAAGGAGGCGTCATTTCTGCGAGAACAATTGTTCTTAATAGAAAAGCTATTAATTTATCAATTGTTGTTTTTTTGTCGATAAGAGTAAGTCATCATTCAAAAGACTGGATTGATAGATTCCAAAATATAATAAATAAGTATGACGAAATTATTGAAACTCACAGGCTTACTGGTTCAGATACGGATTATATGTTGAAGATTGTTGCTCCAAGTATAGAGGAGTACGATAATTTTCAACAGAAGTTAATTGGAGAGCTTGAGTTTACTAAGATGTCTTCAAGCATATCCCTTCAAGAAATGAAAAACTCTCACATTTTACCTCTTAATCAATTTAAAAATTAGTTAGCATTTGGGAAAAATAATTGCTCACCTTTTACTTTAAATGCCTTTATCTTGGTTTGTCCTTCAGGGGAGGTAAGCCATTTGATAAACTTATTAGCAATATTAGATTTTACATTTGGGCATCTAGCAGGGTTTACTAGTATAATTCCATACTGATTAAATAAAATATTGCTCTTTTCGGTAAACATTTTCAATTCACCTTTATTATTAAAATTTATCCATGATGCTCTATCTGTTATAGTGTAAGCTCCCATACCATTTGCTAAATTTAGAGTTGCCCCCATTCCAGACCCAGCTTCTCTATACCATCTACCCGAAAACTTTAATGGATTTAACTTAGTTTTTTTCCAAATGCTCATTTCTTTAAAATGAGTGCCTGAATCATCACCACGTGAGACAAAGATAGATGATGTTTTAAATATTTTTTTAAATGCTTCTAATGGACTGTCTTTATCATTTATTTGCGCAGGGTTTTCTTTAGGTCCAATAATTATGAAATCATTGTACATAAGGTCTTTTCTATTTATGCCAAAGCCTTTTTTAACAAAATTTAATTCTCTTTCTTTTGCATGCACTATGACAACATCACCATCACAATTACTGGCATTTTTTAATGCTGCACCAGTGCCAACAGATACCACATGTGCGTCCACATTGATTTTTGATTTTACTATTGGAAGTATATAATTATAAAACCCAGAATTATAAGTAGAGGTAGTTGATTGAATAATTAATGCATCTTTGCCAAAGCTAAGCTTTGGAAGAATAAATAATAAAAATAATAAAAATAAATTTTTAGATAAAACAAACATCAAAAAGTTAAATTAATTGCATATTATGTAAATTTCACATAAATTAACATATTTAAACATAAATAATCAAGGTAATTATGTATGATATTAGAATCATTTACACGTGCATTTGATTTAGTTTTAACTCTAGATAAAGATTTTTTTGAGATACTTCTACTTTCAATGAAAGTTAGTTGTCTTTCATTACTTTTATCTTGTTTAGTGGGTTTACCAATTGGGACATATTTGGCTATTAAAAATTTTTGGGGTAGAGACACTATTCTGATTATATTTAATGCTATGATGGGTTTACCTCCAGTTGTTGTAGGATTAATAGTATACTTGTTAATTTCACGATCTGGTCCATTTGGGTGGTTAGGTGTTTTATACACACCTTCGGCTATGATTATTGCTCAAATGATTTTGATTATTCCTATTATTGTCTCATTATCAGCACAAATAATCGAAGAAATTAATGAAGAATATAAAGACCTTTTCAAATCTCTAGTTATTTCATCTCATAAAGCTCTTATCGCATGTTTGTATGATGCTAGATATTCAATTTTAACAGTAATTTTAGCTGGGTTTGGTAGAGCTATCTCTGAAGTTGGCGCTGTAATAATTGTAGGTGGTAATATAGATCACTTAACAAGAGTTATGACGACTACAATTGCTTTGGAAACGTCTAAGGGAAATTTATCTTTGGCTTTAGCCTTAGGTATTATCCTCTTATTGATTGCCTTAATTATAAACCTAATTCTAATTACTTTAAAAACTAGAGCAAAAAGGAGAATGTATGTTTGATAAACAAAAAAAATCAAAATCACTAACTCCTATAGTTGTATCTAATTTATCTATTTTATTAGGTGAAATTAAAATTTTGGATAAAATTAATTGTAAAATTCATAATGAATCAATTATTGCTATTTTAGGTCCTAATGGAGCTGGTAAAAGTATGTTTCTAAAAAGCATAAATGGATTAATTGGGGTCGAGTCCAGAAAAATTTATTTTAATTCAAGAGAAATTAATGATCATATTAGAAAAGATATGGCACTAGTTTTTCAAAAGCCTACACTTTTAAGAAGAACTGTTTTAGAGAATATGCAATTTGTTTTAGAGAAAAAAAATAAGATATCTAATCTTCAAATTACGAATCTTTTACAAAGAGTAGGTTTAGATATTTACAAGTACAAACCCGCTAGATTATTGTCAGGTGGAGAACAACAAAGATTATCTCTTGCAAGGGCTTTGTTAATTAATCCTTCTCTATTACTTTTAGATGAGCCAACCGCCAATTTAGACCCCTATAGTTTAAATTTAATTGAAGAAATAATTTTAGATGAAAACAAAAAAGGGAAGACCATAATCTTAACTACACATGATATGGGTCAAGCAAAAAGATTAGCTAAGGAAATACTTTTTTTTAATAAAGGTAAACTCCTTGAACAAACAAAGGCCATTAACTTTTTTAAAAAGCCAAAGACAAAAGAAGCTCAAAGTTATATAAATGGGAAAATTCTATTATGAACTTTATTCAACCAGAATATTTTCAGCTAGATCTGTCCAGTATTGGGCTCCAATGGGTAAAAGTTCATCATTAAAATCATAAAAGGGACTATGTAGCTTTTCTGAGCTTGCCCCAGCTCCAAGCCATATATATGCTCCTGGTTTTTCTTCTAGCATATAAGAAAAATCTTCTGAACCCATTGTTGGTGTTTCTTTTAAATTAATTGAGTTGTCACCAAAAGTTTTTTTAAAAATTTTAGAAGCAAGTTTAGCGCATTCCTTGTTGTTTATAGTCGGCGGATATCCAGGACGAATTTCAATATTCACTTCACAATTACTAATTTCACAAGTATTAGACGCAACCTTCTTTATTTTATCTAGCATTTCATTTCTATTTTTTTGATCTGTAGATCTAAGGGTTCCTCCAATAGTTACAGTGTCAGGGATTACATTAAATGCAGATCCACCTTCAATTTTTGTTATAGATAAGACAGCACTTTTAAATGGATCTAATTGTCTTGATATTAAACTTTGAAGTGCAGTGATAGTTAATCCAGCAGCTACCATAGGATCATTTGCATATTGAGGTTGTGCTGCATGTCCACCTTTACCTTTTACTTCAATTACAATTATGTCACCTCCAGCCATAGCAAAACCCTCATGGATAACTGCTTCACCAACTGGAATACCTGGCCAGTTATGAATTCCCCAAACACTATCGATTTTAAATTTCTTAAAAAGACCATCATTAATCATTGCTTTAGCCCCTGCATTACCTCCTTCTTCAGCGGGTTGAAAAACACAATAAACTTTTCCATAAAATTTTTTTGTTTCTGACAAATATTTTGCAGCTCCTAATAACATTGTAGAATGTCCGTCATGTCCACAAGCATGCATTGCTCCTTCATTTTTTGAAGAATATGGCAAATTAGTCTTTTCAGTCATTGGAAGTGCATCCATATCTGCACGAATCGCAATAGATTTTTCTTGTCTTTTATTTTCTTTTCCTTGAATAATTCCTACAACACCTGTTTTGCCAAATTCTTCAATTACTTCTATTCCAAAATCTTTTAATTTATTGGCTATAAATTTAGATGTAACTTTTTCTTGATATGCTATTTCCGGTTTCTCATGTATTTGATGTCTCCATTCCGTCATTTCTGGAACTATATCTTTAATTTTTTGCTTGATATTCATTTTTACTACACTCAATAATATTTATACATTTTGAAAATAAGGAATCCATTTTGCTAGATACGATTTTAAACGTTGATGGAGAAGAAGGTCAATCTATTCCTTTAATAGTCGATTCTCCTCATAGTGGAGTTATTTATCCATCTGATTTTAATCATCAAGCTGAATTTTCAAAATTAAGACAAGCAGAAGACTCATATGTTGATGAATTATATAATTATGTTTCTGAAATAGGTGGTGTAATTCTAAATGCTAATTTTCCTAGATCTTATATAGATCCCAATAGAGCAGAAACTGATTTTCCAAGTGAAGAACTTATTGATTTTGACGTCAAGAAAGAAAAATTTTTATTCAACCCTACAATTAAGAGTGAATTAGGGATTGGTCTGATTTGGTTGCGCATTCCTCCAAATGGAGAGCCTATGTATGCAAATAAAATAAAATTTGGTGAATTCATTCACAGGGTTAAAAATTATCATAGACCTTATCATAAAACACTTAAAGAAATTATGAGTAGTACTTATCAAAATTTTGGAAAGTTTTATCACATAAACGCTCATTCAATGCAAAACAAAGCCACAGCAATGTCAGATCAAGAAAAAGGTACTAGGAGACCAGATTTTGTTATTGGTGATAGAGATGGAACATCTTGTAAAAGAGAATTTACTGACCTTATTGTAGATTTTTTAAGAAGTTTAAACTACTCTGTTGATATTAATGATCCATATAAAGGTATGGAACTTACAGATGCTTATAGTGATCCTAAAACAAATAAGAATTCAGTCCAAATTGAAGTTAATAGAAGATTATATATGGATGAAATAACAAGAATAAAATCAGACAATTTTGATCTTTTAAAAACAAATATTGGAAGTCTGTTAAATGAGATTAAATTACAAATTGAAAAAGGTATTTTATGAATAAAAGTAATTTGAATATCAAAAATAAAACTCCTGAATCAGTTGTTGAAGTAAAAGATCTTAAAGTTCAATTTCAATTAAAAGATAAAGTTGTAAAAGCTGTTGATGGCATTTCTTTTAAAATCAATAAAGGTGAGACTATTGCAATAGTAGGTGAATCAGGCTCAGGTAAGTCTGTTACGGCATTATCTTTAATGAGACTTACTGATTATTCTGGAGGTAGAATAGTCTCTGGTGAAATAAACCTTCAATCAAAAAACAATCTTAATCTAAATTTAACTCGGCTTGATCAAGAAAAAATGAGAGATATCAGAGGCAATGACATCTCAATGATATTTCAAGAACCTATGACATCACTAAATCCAGTTTTTACTATTGGTATGCAAATTACTGAAACAATAATTAAGCATCAAGGCAAAACAAAAAAAGAAGCTTTTGAAATTGCACTTGAAATGATCAAGTTGGTAAGAATACCTGAACCAGAAAAAAGGTTAAATCAATATCCACATGAACTCTCTGGTGGAATGAGACAAAGAGTTATGATTGCAATGGCATTAAGTTGTAAGCCCTCATTATTAATTGCAGATGAACCTACAACAGCATTGGACGTCACAATACAAGCACAAATACTGGATTTGATAAAAATGTTACAAAGAGACATAGGTATGTCAGTAATGTTTATTACTCATGATATGGGTGTTGTGGCTGAGGTTGCTGACAGAGTCGTTGTCATGTTTGCAGGTAAAAAAGTTGAAGAAGGCACTGCTATTGAAATATTTCAAAATCCTAAACATCCATACACTAGGTCTTTATTGGCAGCTGTCCCAAAACTTGGAAGTATGATTGGTAAAAAACTACCAGCAAAATTTGTTAATCTTGATGTTAAATCTTCTGATGAACACAAAAATAAAGAGAAAATTTCAACAAAAAAAGTTGTAGAAATGAAAGATACTGTAAATAGGACTTCTTCTCCATTGCTTGAAGTCAAAGGTCTGACTACAAGGTTTTTAATCAAACAAGACTTTGGAAGAGCAGGTGGAAATATTCATGCAGTTGAAAATATAAGTTTTAATTTGCAACCAGGCGAAACACTTGGATTAGTTGGTGAGAGTGGTTGTGGAAAGTCCACAACAGGAAGAAGTATAATAGGATTAACGTCACCAACAAGAGGTGAGGTTTTTTTTGAAGGCGTAGACTTAACTAATTTAAATAATAAAGAAATGATACAATATAGAAAAAAGATGCAAATGATTTTTCAAGATCCTTTTGCTTCTTTAAATCCAAGAATGACTGTTGGTCAAATTATAGCGGAACCAATAATGGTGCACGGATTAGAGCCTAAGTTGGGATCAAATAGTAGGGTAATAAAATTATTAAATCGTGTTGGACTTGATGAACAATATTACTCTAGATATCCACATGAACTCTCTGGAGGACAAAGACAAAGAATTGGAATAGCTAGAGCCCTGGCATTAGAACCTAAGTTAATAATAGCTGATGAAGCAGTTTCAGCACTAGATGTTTCTATTCAGGCTCAAGTAGTAAACTTGATGATGGAATTACAAGAAGAATTTGGTTTAACCTATCTATTTATAAGTCATGATATGGCCGTAATTGAAAGAGTAAGTCACAGAATAGGAGTAATGTATCTGGGTGAAATAGTAGAAATTGGACTTAGAAGCCAAATATTTGAAAATCCTCAACACCCTTACACAAAAAAATTGATGGCTGCGGTTCCAATAGCAGATCCAACTAAGAGAAAAAAGAAGTTAAACTTAATGAATGATGAAATTCCAAGTTTATTAAAGCCAATAGGCTATGAACCCGAATATGTTCAAATGATTAAACTAGGAGAGGATCACTACGTCAAACCATTTGATGGAATGAAGGTTTAAAATTAAAAACTATGAATGATCCTAAATTAGATTATAAAAACGAATTTCCAGTTGAATTAGTCAATCCTGATATTTCACCTTACAAAAATTCTAACACAGGCATTGATTATATTATTACATTAGATAGTGGATTAAGTGGTCCACATGTTTTTATATCATCAATTGTACATGGTAATGAACCTTGTGGGGCACTTGCTATAGATTGGTTTCTTAAAAATGACTATAGACCATTAAGTGGAAAATTAACTTTAGGTTTTATGAATATTGAGGCTTATTTAGCATTTGATCCTCTTAATCCAAATAGAACAAGATGGGTTGAAGAGGATTTTAATAGATTATGGGCAGAAGGTGTATTAGAAAATCCCAAAAGAAAAAGAACTAGTGAATTTTTAAGAGCTAATGAAGTTAAAAATATCGTCTCTCAAGTCGATTATTTGTTGGATATACATTCAATGCAAAAACCTTGTGTACCTCTTATGATGGCTGGAATGTTAAATAAAGGTATTGATTTCGCTCGCGATGTAGGCATGCAAATGCCAATAATATCTGATTCCGGACATAATGAAGGAATGAGAATGAGAGACTATTTTGGCTTTTCTAATAAAGAAAGTCAAAAAAATGCTCTTCTAGTTGAATGTGGGCAACATTGGGCCAAGTCTTCTGAAATTGTTGCAATTGAGACTATGATAAGATTTTTACGAACTACTTCAATAATGGATGAAAATTTTGCAGATGATTTTATCTATAAAAATAAAGTATTAAATTTTCAAAATGATGTTTATAAAGTTGGAAAAATTATAACTATCAAAAGTGAAAATTTTAAATTTGATCAAGATTGGCAAGGTTTCGAAACCTTAAAAAAGGGAGTGTTGATTGGGAAAGATGATAATGAAGAAGTATATGCTCCCTACGAAGAAACTATTTTAATTATGCCTTCCAAAAGATTATTTCCAGGTAAAACAGCAGTAAGACTAGCCTATAAATTAAGTGACTATTATTAGAAATTTTAGTGAAGCCTTGGGTTAAACATATCCCGCAGATGATCTCCGACTAAATTTATAGAAGCAACAGTTATAAGTAATGCAACGCCTGGAAATATGCTAATCCAAAAGTCGCCACTATACATATATTCAAAACCATTTCCTATTAGAAGACCCAAAGAAGGTTCGGTTATTGGAAGACCTAAACCCAAAAAACTTAGTGTGGCTTCTAAAGAAATTGCGTGTGCCGTTTGCAAAGTACCGACAACAATTAACGGAGCCATACAGTTAGGCAATATATGTTTAAACATTATTCGTGTGTTTCCGAATGCTAAACATCTAGCAGCATCAACATATTCTTTATTTATTTCAACTAGAGCACTTGATCGTGCAGTTCTAGCGTAATAAGCCCACTGTACCAAAATTAGAGCAATGATAGTCTTTTCAACACCTTTTCCAAAAGCAGCTAAGATAATTAAAGCAACTAAAATAGATGGAAAGCTTAGCTGAATGTCCACAATTCTCATAATTAATGACTCGTATCTACCGCCAAAAAAAGCTGCAGAAATTCCAAAAAATGAACCTATTATCAGAGCAAAAATACCTGATAGAACGCCAACTCCTAAACTTACCCTCAATCCATAGAATATAGCTGAAACCATGTCCCTGCCTGCGCCATCAGTACCAAGTAAAAAATAATTACCAGAAAAATCTTCTGAAAATGGTGGTAACCTACTATTCATAATACTAACAGTATTGAGATCGTAAGGATCAGTCGGAGATACTAAAGGTGCAAATATTGCTACGAATAGAATAAGTAAAAAGATAAAAAAAGCGACAAGAGCAACCTTGTTTGAAGAAAAATCTTTACAGAATTCTATAAATTTTCTTAATTTTGGGTTCATTGATGATCCCCTTTAATTCTTACTCGTGGATCTAAGAACGTATATATTATATCGACAATTAAGTTTAAAAATACGAAAAATGTTACAATGATCATTAAGTATGCAACAATAACTGGGCGATCAAGATTATAAATTGAATCAATTATTAACTTTCCCATCCCAGGCCATGCGAAAACAGTTTCAGTAACTGTTGAGAAGGCGATTAAGGAACCAAATTCAAGGCCAACAACAGTGACAATTGGAATTAAAATATTTTTCAAAACATGTATCAATACAACTCTTTTTTCAGAAATTCCCTTAGACCTAGCAAACGTAATATAATCTTGAAGAATTATTTCTCTTGTTCCAGCTCGTGTTAGACGTATGACTGAAGAAATTTTAAATAACGCCAAATTTAGTGCAGGTAAAAAAACATGAGATAGTCCATTTAGAGTAAACAGAGAACTATTTATGCCCATAAAGGTTCCAATCTCACCTCTACCAGTTGATGGTAACCATCCAAGTTGAACAGCAAATATCATGATAAATATAATACCAACCCAAAATGTTGGCATAGAAAAGCCTAAGATAGAACCTGCCATAATAACCTTACTTGCTTTGCTGTCAGGGTTATATCCTGCGTATATACCTAAAGGTATTGCTATAATTAAGGATATAAATAATGAGAACAAGGCCAGTTCTAATGTGGCCGGCATTCTCTGGATTATTAACTTTAGGGCAGGTTCTCCAAAAATAAATGAGCTTCCTAAATCCCCTTTAAAGGCGTTTACTAAAAAATACCAATACTGTTCTGTTACAGGTCTATCTAGTCCAAGTTCGCGGATAACTCTTTCTACTTCGGCTTGATCAGCTTCAGGATTAATTAGCATTTCTACAGGATCACCTACTAGATTTACACCTACAAAAACCAAAAGAGACATAATAAATAAAACAAGTATACTTTGAGCGAATCTTGTACAAATAAATGCTGTCATTTTAGAATTCTTTAATAATAAGAACCAGAGCAAACCTGCTCTGGTTCTTAGGTTATAACTTATTCACAATTTAAATATGTTGCTATTGTTCTTTCATCAGTTCTTGGGGTGTAGCTACAAGAAGATTTTGCAGCCCAAGTATTCATTTGATAATGAATTGGAATAACACCATAGTTTTTACCAACTGCCACTTCGGTAGCTTCAGCTAAAAGTTTACCTCTGGAGTCTGAATCAACTGTTCCAAGCGCCTTTTGAATTAGCTTATCAACAACTGGATCAGAATGTCTTCCTCTATTCGCTCTACCCATACCAATAGATTTGTCATAAGTATGTAATAAAGCTCTTAATGGAGATGATGCTTCTCCAGAACCAGCACCCCAACCAAGGACCATAAAACTAAATTCAGGGCTCTTATTTGGACCACCTCTTGATGCTCTTTTGAAGTAAACAGCTTTTGGCATTGTTTCAACTTTTGCTTTAATACCTATCCTTGAGAACATCTGTGCAAGTGCCTCAGCAATTTTTGCATCATTGATGTATCTATCATTTGGACCATGGATAGTCATTTCAAAACCGTTTCCATATCCAGCATCTGCTAATAACTTTTTTGCAGCTTCTGGATCATATGGATCTGGTTTCATTTTATCTGAGACACCATGGAAACCTGCTGGTAATAATTGGCCTGCTTTTACAGCAATACCTTCCATCACTTTTGAAACCATTGCATCACGATTAATTGCTAAAGAAAGAGCTTTTCTGACCCTGACATCCATTAGAGGGTTTTTAATTTTACCACCACCTATTGCTGTAATATGAGGTGAATCCTCTCTAAATTGGTCCATATGAAGATAAATCACTCTATTAGAAGATCCGCTATTTAACTTAATAGTTGGATTTTTTTTCATTTTTGCAACATTTAAAGGAGGTACATTGTCTATAAAATCTACATCCTTAGCTAATAGTGCTGCAATTCTTGCGGGACCAGATTTAATTGGCTTAAATAAAATATTTTTGTATTTAGGCGCTCCAGTACCTGCACCATGATAATTTTCGTTAGCTTTTAATACTATTTTATCTCCTGGCACCCACTCTACAAACTTATAAGGACCAGTACCAATTGCTGCTTTACCACTATTATAGTCAGCTGTGGTTGCACCTTCTCCATTTTTCTTTGATATAATTTTAACTGTCATGATATCATTTGGCATCAAAGGATAGGGTTTCTTTGTTTTTATGTGAATTGTATGACTATCAATTTTAATAAATTCTTTTCCCTTTAAGTAAGTACCAAAACCTGATGGAGATTTTGGAACATTTTGTGCTCTTTGAGCCGTAAAGAGAACATCATCTGCAGTAAAATCACTTCCGTCATGAAACTTTACACCTTTTCTGAGCTTAAACTCCCAAGTGGTGTCATTGATAGGTTTCCACGAAGTAGCTAAATCTGGATAATGTTGTTGGTTTTCGTCTGACCCAACTAATGTCCCATAAATATGGGTAGCAAATGCATTATTTGGACCAAGATTATGATAATGTGGATCAATAGAGCTGGGCTCTGATTTCAATCCAACAGTGAGATCTTTTGCCAGTGCAACACTTGATAAAAGACAACTTATCAAAATAATAAAAAGTCTGTTGATTAATTTCATTTTTACTCTCCTAAAATATCCTTAAAAAAACATTGAATTAAAAATAACATAGAGTCAAAAGATAAAATAAATTTATATAATTAAATCTTTTTTGTTTTTTTTATTTTAAAAAGTAATTATAGGAGGAGACGTTGAACCACTTAGAAATTTTGAAAAAACTTCCCGAATTACAAATATTTAGTGATAAAGAATATAATTTAAAAACATCTTTTAGGATCAATAAATTTGATGATAATATACCAATTGTATTCTTGCATGGTTTTAACGGGAATAGCAAAAGTTGGGCTTTTCAATTTTTACATTTTAGAGATAAAAGGTCAGTAATTGCAATTGATGCACCTGGTTTTGGAAAATCAGATGCTGCGGATTTAAATATGTTTGAGATTGCAAAGCTAGTGAATAACTTACTAACAAATTTAGGAATTAAGAAATTTGACTTAGTAGGTCACTCGATGGGTGGCATGTTAGCTCAAATTGTTTCAGCTGACTTTTCCGATAGTGTAAATAAATTAGTTTTGTCATGTACTCATAAAGGTTATGCATTACCGCCTCAGAGCCCTTTAAGGAAACCCTATAGTCAAAGACTTGAAGAAAGAAAAAAGTTGTCTAATGAAGAATTTGGTAAATTAAGAATTAAAAAGATGTTGCCTGAATTGAAAGATAAAGAAATATTCAGTTTCTTATCTATTATTAGTGAAGAAATTACAGAAGGTTCCATAATGTCAGGTGGAATGGCTATGCAAACACTTGATACTTCAACTAGTTTGTTAAAAGTTAATCAACCATGTCTTATATTAAAAGGTTCAAAAGATATTGTTGTATCAAACGATCGTTCTAATAGATTACAACAATCATTACCTCATGCAAAAGTATTAGAGCTTTCAAATGTTGGCCACGCACCTTATTGTGAAAACTCATCTGACTTTAACGAAGCTATAGAAACTTTTTTTAATTCATGAATGCATTATCAAATAGATCATTTAGCTTATATTTTTTTAGTAATACGGTTTCTCTTTTTGGGCTTTGGATACAAAAAATTGGAGTTGGTTGGCTTACTTGGGAAATTACAGAATCTACATTTTGGACAAGTTTTGTAACTTTAGCTCTTATGGCACCTGCAGGAGTATTAGGACCATTTTTTGCTGTATTTGCAGAAAATTGGAATATGAGGGTAGCAAGTGTAATATTAAAAATATTAATGTTTTTAATTGGAATATTAATTTGGTTCTTACAATATTTAGATCAACACACACTATTTACTTTAGCTTTTTTGTCTGTTTTACAAGGTTTATTAAGTGCTTGTTATCACCCTGTAAGATTAGTTTTTGTCTCTATTGTTGTTCCAAAAAATTTACTCTCTAGTGCTGTAGGTCTAAATTCTGCATCCTTTAATGGATCAAGAGTTGTTGGTCCTGCTTTTGCTGGAGGATTGATAGCTTTTTTTAATCTTGAAATAACTTTTTTGATTGCTGCATTAACTTATCTTCCATTGATTCCAGTCTTAATTTATATGCCCTTAAGAACAAGGATTAAGAAAGAAGTTTTACAAGGAAATTTTTTTCATAGATTTTTGGAAGGTGGAAAATTTGCGTTAAGGACCCCCATTATTCTAAAAAGCTTATTTGTTGTTTTTGTAAGCGCCTTTTTTGTCAGAGGGATGCTTGAAATTCAACCAACAATTGCAGGAGAAATATTAAAACAAGGGAGTTTTGGATTATCTTTAATTACAACTACTGCGGGTATTGGGGCCTTATTGGCGTCAATTTGGATAGGTTTTAGAAATAGTAATAAAAGTAAAATTGAAACTAAATTAGTATCAATGTTAATGCTTGGTCTGATAATAAGCTGTATTATTGGCTTTATTTCAGAAGTTTATACAATGGCCATATTTTTTACAGTAGTCGGTTTTACTACAACGGCAGTTGGTATTGGAACTCAAACAATTATCCAATTAGAAGTAGAAGAAGTTTATAGGGCTAGAGTCTTAACTTGGTGGTCAAGTATTTCTTTTGGATCATTAACAGTTGGAGGTATAATTTTAGGATTTGTGGGTGAATTCACTCCTTTAAGTAATGGTCTTATAATAATGCCAATTATTGGTTATTTCATATTTAAATTGATTCTATACTTTAAATTTAAAAAAAATTTATTTAATTGATTTTATTTTAGCCTCTCTTTTAAAGATATATATACCTGAAATTGTTATAATAAATCCCCCTACAATTGTAGAAATTATTGGATGCGAGTTCCATATCAAGTAATCAAAAATAATTGCCCATACAATTCCTGTATAATTAAATGGACTTACAATTGAAGCAGGTGCTTTTTGTAATGCGTAAGTCATTAACAATTGTGTTAAAAAAGCTGATACACCTAGTCCAATAAATAACAAAATAACTCTTAATGAAGGTTCTTTCCACAAAAATGGTTGAAAAAAAGAAGTTAGAATAAAACTCACTAACATAAAGTAAAAGACTGTTTTTACAGGATGTTCAGTTGTCCCTAGTAATCTTAAAAAAATAATAGTAATAGACCACATTAAAGTGCCTATTAAGGCATAAATTGAAGCAATAGCTATGGAGCCAGTAGGGTTTATTGCAATTACTACCCCACCAAATCCAATTAAAATGGCCAACCATCTTCGCCACCCTATTATTTCGTTGAGAAAGATTATTGCAAAAATACATGAAAAAATTGGTACTGCTTGAGATATTACTGTAACATCTGCAACAGGCAATCTTTGAAAGGCTAAAAAAAACATTATGTTCCCAGTAAGTCCCGCCAAGCTTCTAAAGAAATGAAGATAAGGCTTATTTGTTTTTAAAAATTTTATGCCTCCTAGCTTGTAAATTAGCGGTAATAAAAGAATTATTACAACCATGGCTCTTGCAAATGTAATCTGTACAGCATGGTATTCAATACCTACTAATTTAGCTTGAACGCTCATAATAGTTACGCTAAATACAGCCAAAATCATTGCTAGGATGGCTTTAACATTATTAGAAGTATTTTTATAAATGGTTACTAAATTCAATTAATTTATTTCTTCATTTCTGTAAGTTTTTTACTTTCTCTTAAAAAGAAAAAACATAAAAATGCTGAGAGAAAAGGATATAATGCAGAAAGTCTTATAGTTGTAATTAAGTCATAACCAAGATCCATTGATATTGCGAACGGCATTGCGCCAATTGATGCCCCTACAACTAATATCATTTGACCTGTGCCTTGAATACTACCAACATGTAATCTTCCAAAATACCTTGGCCAGATATAGCCAAATAAAGATAAATTAAATCCATTATTAATTCCAAAAATGATAGCATAAATCATGGAAAAGGTAGTATCATGTGCAAAGGTTATGGATAATAGTGAAGCCGTGGTTATTAATAACGCAACTCCAATAATATTATGAGTTTCAAATCTGTCTAAAATTTTACCTGCAATAGGAATAAAGATAATCATCGAAACCATTGTTGGTAAGAATAAAACAGCTGCAGTGCTACTCGCCATTCCAAAGTATTGACTTAAAATTGTAACTTGAAAAAAATGAAGCGCAGTTACTAATGAAGATATAGAAAAAAATGAGAATGCAAGTATGTAGAAGCTTTTTTCCTTTAGGGCTTCTTCAAGATTGAGACCAAAAATTTTTTTATTATTTTTACTCTTTTTATTATTTTCTAAAATTCCATCTGGTTTAATGCTTACATCTTCAGGTTTATCTATTGCTAAGAAAATTAATGATGGTAACATGATCAACCATGTAGACAAACCTAGAATAACCCATGCCATTCTCCATCCGTAATTTGAAATTAAAAAGTCAGAGATATATGGATGTAAACCCATAGAAATAGCAAACCCTAAACCCATTAATCCAAGTGCAAACCCTCTTTTTTTATCAAACCACTGAGTTATAATATTCGCAGAACCAAGCATTAGAGAGCCTTGCCCAAAAAATCTTAAAAATCCAAATGCGATGGCCAACATTAGAAAGTTTGATGCAGCTCCAAAAATCATACATCCAATTCCAAGGAGTAAGACGGTATATATTAAAATTTTTCTTGGTCCGTATTTGTCAACTAATTTTCCCATTTTTGGCAATAGAAAAGCAGCAAATAAAGTTGCTATCATATAAGCAGTAGTAATTGATGTACTGGAAATTTTAAGATCTTGAGATATTACTGGTATAAAAGGACTAAAGGTATGAGATTGTCCTGCGCCACTCGTAAAAATACCAAGACTTCCGATTCCAACAATTACCCAGCCGTAGAAGAATTTATCTTTTGTAGCTTCGAAAAATTTTTTGTTAACAAGAAACATGTTAATGATTTACTTCATTTGTTAATTAATTTACAGGTGTTTTTATATTTTATTTTTTAATTGCATTTACATACATATCAAGTACATCATTCAAAGATCTTGTTTCATCAACTGTTTCTCTAGTCTCTCTAGCAATTGGTGTTTTATTTGCCAGTGACATTATATCGGCTGCACCTTCGTGAAATTTTGAGGTAACTCCAGCATCAGAAAAAGTATTAGCAATTTCAAACATTTCTCCTTCCCATCTTGCTGCATCAAGAGGAATTCTTGGAACCATCCTTTCCATTGCTGATAATATATCAGGTTTGCTATATTCCAATTCAGCAAAATATTCAGAAGTAAGACCTAGTTTATGAGCAGTTGTCAAAACTGCTGCATGAAGTGCAAAAGTTCCTTTTGTTGCGCTAGCATAAACCATTTTCATTGCAGAAGCTTTACCTATTTCTAAACCTAAATCTTTTATTATAAATCCTTTTTTGTGGAGTAATTTAACTGGTTGAGTATTAGGTCCAGATATATACAACCTTGTTTGTCCATTTTCTACAATTGGATTGAACCCAATGATACCACCATCTATAAAATTACAAAACTTAGAGGATATTGAATCATTGATTTTTAATGCTGTTTCAGGAGATACAGCATTGCAATCAACATAAGTAATGTGTTTTTCTTTTTTTAAAATTACATCGTTGACTATTTTAGCTTGTTGAAGAGCAAATTCAGGAGGCAGTATTGATAATATGATATCAGAATTTTCAACAACATTTTCAATCGTGCCTAAATCTTCAAAACCGGATAATTCAGCCAGTTTTTTAGTTCTAATACTTCTCTGACTTAAACAAGTTACAACTCTAAAATTATTATTTTTAAATGCTTTTCCGCATCCATGGCCCATATCTCCAGGCATTAATATTGCAATTGTTTTTGACATAAAATTTTAAAATAAATGCTTTAGTACTTTTTCATTGGGCCGCCATTTTTTTCCCAATCTGGAATGCCCCCTACATTAAGAACATTTTTATATCCCATTTCTATAAGTGTCTTACCAGTTAACGCAGCCTGACCACCAACTCCACATATAAGTATTATTTCCGCATCTTTTTTAAGGTTATTATTGTAGAGTGGGGTTGCCTCATCAGCGACAAACTCGATTAGTCCTCTTGGTATTTCTAGTCCATCTAAAATTGTTCCTGTTTTTTTAATATCAGAACTATCTCTTACATCTATAAAAATTGCTGATTTTGATTTATGCTTCTCTATTGCTTCCCTTACGTCAATTTTTTTTACAACTTCGTTAGCTTCTTGAAGGTAATCTTTTGCTGTTTTCATATTTTTCTCCACTTTATTTTAGTTCAACTGCCCTACAAATTGTGGTTGTGTAACCGCAGTGGTCATCCAACAATCTTTGCAATCTTTACTTACAGATGCTTTTTCTAAAAGCCATGTTAAATTGTAGCGTTTATTATCGTACGCGTCCACATTTACTGAATATGCGGCCTTGTTTTTATTTTCTTCAATTAATCTAATTTTGAATTTAGTTGAATTTAACAATATATTATAAGATGTATTAGAAATCATTTTTTTGAAATTATTAAATGGTCCTGTATATCTCTTATTATCTGGGTGTGCAAATAACCAACATTGATATATTCCAGAATTATTTTTAATTGAGTTTGTCTGAAGGGAACTCATTTGAAGTTCAACAACTTCCACAGATGAAAATAAATCATTTGGTAAAACGTCGCTAATAGCCTTATTTATGTTTATTAAAATAAAAATGAATGAAGTAATAAAAAATAATCTCATGTTTGTCCTAGAAAAATTTAAACTAATTTATATATAAGATTATATTTCTTAAATTAAATGGAGAACTGACGTTGTACCAAAACTTTTTCAAAAAATTTATAAAAACTTTTACAATAATATCTTTAAGTCAATTACTAGTGGTATCCTCCTTTGCTGCTGGAGGTGACGGAGATGACAATAAACAGATGGATGTTAAATCTAATTATTATTATAAAGCAGTTAAGTTAATTAAAAATAATTCATATGAAGCTGCTATAGATAATCTTCTTAAGGCTGAAAAAACTAATAAAAAAGATGCAGACATATATAATTATTTAGGGTTCTCATTTAGAAAAATTGGTAACCTTGATAAAGCTGCCCAATACTATGATATAGCTCTTAAAATTTCGCCAAAGCACAAGGGTGCTCTTGAATATCAAGGAGAAATGTTTCTTACTCAAGGAAATTTGAAAAAAGCCGAAGCTAATCTAAAAAAACTCAAAAAAATATGTTTTCTTGGGTGTAAGGAAGAAAAAATGTTAAAAGAATCAATAATGAAGTATAATAAGGGTCAAAAGAGCTCATATTAAACATTATAGTTTACATAAGGGAGGATGTACAATGAAACAATTTGACGAATTATCTCTCTTAGAAATTGTTAATGAAGTTAAAGATGGAGATTTAATTGGAATTCCAGCAGATTATTCTGGAGTTCCAATGATGTTCACAAAAGAACTAATAAAAAAAGGTGTAAAGGACTTAAAATTATACTGCCTTCCTTTGACCACTATACAAGGTGATATGTTGATTGGGAGTGGATGTGTTTCTGAGATTGAAGCAGCGGCCGTAACTTTGGGTGAATTTGGTTTGGCACCTAGATTTTCAGAAGCTGTTGAAACAGGTCATATATTAATAAAAGATTCCACATGCCCAGCATTGCACGCCCAACTTCAAGCTACTGAAAAATCTGTTCCATTTATGCCTCTTAGAGGGGTAATTGGCTCTGACATACAAAAATATAGAAAAGATTGGCAAGTAATTGAAAATCCTATGAAATGTTCAGGTAAAAAGAATGAGCCAATTTTGTTACTTCCTGCAGTCCTGTTGGATGTATTAATATTTCATGCACCTTGTGTGGATAAAAATGGAAATATTCAAATTGGGAGAAGACGGGAATTAGCAACTCTTACACATGCCTCAAAAAAAGTATTTGTGACAACTGAACAAATTCTGGATATTGATTTTTTTGATAACGAATTATCAGCTGCAACCTGTTTGCCGGCATTATATGTTGATGGAATATCGGTTGTTGAAAATGGAGCGTGGCCTTGTGCATTACCTGGTGTTTATGGTCAAGATAATGATGAAATCAAAAAGTACTCTATTGCTGCAAAGACTCAAAAAGGCTTTGAGGAGTATATGAAAAATTACTTATCTAATTAATTTAAAGGTTTAATTTTTTGATTGAACTTAAGAGAGAAGAGTTATTAATAAGTCAATTAGCTGATTTACTGGTAAATGATAAGCATATAGCCGTTGGTGCTGCATCACCAATTCCAGGTGCCGCGGCTTTGCTAGCAAAAGAAGAAGCTAAACTTCAAAACAATAGAATTAGAGTTACAATATTACATTCAAATAAATATAACAATTTCACTGATGGTGCTAGAGAACTTTTTGATTGCGCCGCACAAGGTAGAATAGATACTTTCTTTCTAGGAGGTGTTCAAATTGATGGTGAAGCTAATATAAATTTAGTAGGCACTGGAAGTTATAAAAAAATACAAAAAAGATTTCCAGGCTCATTTGGGTCTGCTTTGATGTATTTTGTAGTTCCACAAATTATTTTATTTAGAGAAGAACATTCACCAAGAACTTTAGTTGACAAAGTAGACTTTATTTCTGCGCCTGGATTTTCTGATGAAAATATCCACAGACCTGGAGGACCAAAATTTCTATTAACGAATAGAGCTCTATTCAAATTTAACAAACAAAAGAAACGTTTCTGTCTTTTTAAAATTCATAATAATGAAAGCTTAGAAAATATAATTAAACTTACAGGATTTAAATTTGACGTTGATGATAAAATAACAAATATGTCTGTCCCAGATCAAACTCGTATAGATATATTAAGAAATAAGATTTCTTATATGGTCTCAGAATTTTATCCAGAGTTTGCCGATAGGATTTGGGGTGTTTAACTCATAATGAGAAGACCTGCATTATTACTATTTATTTTAATTAGTACTTTTTTACTATCTTACATATATCTTCAAGAAATACTCAATTTAGATAAATTAAAGGAACATATCACATTTCTGAAAATATGGGTTAATGAAGAAATTTATATATCAAGAATTTTATTTTTTACATTATATGTAATATTTTCAGGTTTGTCTTTCCCCGTTGTCCCTACTATTTTGACCATTGCCGCTGGAGCCTTGTTTGGTATTGTTGAAGGTGTAATTATAGTTTCTTTTGCCTCTACGGTTGGGGCATGTATTTGTTTTTTATTATCAAGATATCTTTTAAAAGATTTTATTAATAATAAATTTGAAAAAACAAAAGTCATTATAGATAATAAATTTAGAAAAAATGGAATTTATTATCTTTTAAGTCTTAGATTAATACCTACTATTTCGTTTGCATTAATAAATTTAATTATGGGAGTGTTACCTATTTCTTTTTTTAGGTTTTACTATATAAGTCAATTAGGAATGCTTCCTGCAACAGTAATTTATGTAAATGCTGGCTCAGAAATTTCGAAAGTTAATAGCATTAATGACATTATGTCATTAACACTTATAATAAGTTTTTTATTAGTAGCTACTCTTCCAATTTTGATAAAGTTTTCAATAAATTATTTTACCAAGCTAAATAATATTTAAGTGTTTTTTCTGTTTTGCACTAAATTTTGAACAACTTGTGGATCAGCCAATGTCGATACATCACCTAACTCTTCATATTCATTTGCAGCTATTTTTCTTAATATTCGTCTCATTATTTTACCTGATCTTGTTTTAGGAAGACCTGGGGCAAATTGAATTAAATCTGGTGTAGCAATGGGACCTATTTCTTTTCTTACCCATTGTTTCAATTCTGTCAATAATTCTTCTGATGTTTTTACGCCAATATTCACAGTAACGTAGGCGTAAATGCCTTGACCCTTTATGTCATGTGGGTAACCAACAACTGCTGCTTCAGCAACATCTGTGTGAGCTACGAGAGCAGACTCAACTTCTGCTGTACCCATTCTGTGACCAGATACATTTATTACATCATCAACTCTTCCTGTTATCCAATAATATCCGTCTTCATCTCTTCTACATCCATCACCAGAAAAGTATCTTCCGGGAAAAGTTGAAAAATATGTATCTATAAAACGTTGGTGGTCACCAAAAACTGTCCTCATTTGACCTGGCCAAGACATATTAATACATAGATTTCCTTCAGTGGCTCCAGTTAATTCTTTGTTATCACTGTCAACAATGACTGGCAATATCCCAAAAAAAGGTTTTGTGGCAGAACCTGGTTTTGTAACAGTGGCTCCTGGTAAAGGAGTAATTAATATTCCTCCAGTTTCAGTTTGCCACCAAGTGTCCACTACTGGACACCTTCCATCACCAACAATATTGTTATACCAATTCCATGCTTCTGGATTAATTGGTTCTCCAACACTACCTAAAATTCTCAGGCTCTCTCGTTTTGTTTTTTTTACTGGTTCACTGCCTTCAGCCATCAATGCTCTTATTGCTGTAGGAGCAGTGTAGAATATATTAACTTTATGTTTATCCACTATTTCCCAGAATCTACTTACTGTGGGGTAGTTTGGTACACCCTCAAACATTAATGTAGTAGCGCCATTTGATAATGGCCCATAAACTATATAAGAATGTCCTGTTACCCAGCCTACATCTGCAGTACACCAATAAATTTCATTTTCTTGATAATCAAAAACATAATGATGTGTCATAGAAGCATAAACCATATATCCTCCAGTTGTATGAAGAACTCCTTTAGGTTTACCTGTCGATCCTGAAGTATATAATATAAACATTGGATCTTCGGCATTTATTTCAGCGGGTGGACAATTAGCTGATGCTTTTTCCATTTCCTCATGATACCAAACATCTTGGCCGTGTATCCAATTAATTTCAGCTCCTGTTCTTTTAACTACAATTGTAGTTTTGCACATTTTAGCTTTTGAAATAGCCTCATCTGTATTAAATTTTAAAGGTATCGTTTTTCCTCCTCTTATACCCTCATCCGCAGTGATAACAATTGTTGAATTACAATCCTCAATTCTTCCAGCTAGAGCGTCTGGAGAAAAACCACCAAAGACAACTGAATGAATAGCTCCTATTCTAGTACATGCTAACATTGCAACTGTTGCTTCTGGGATCATTGGCATATAGATTGTTATTCGATCACCTTTTTTTGCACCAGCATTTATTAATACATTAGAAAATTTACATACCTGTTCATGAAGTTCATTATAGCTAATATGTTTAGACTCATTTGGGTTGTCACCTTCCCAAATAATTGCAGTATTATTACCTTTGGTTTCTAGATGTCTGTCTAAACAATTATAACTAGCGTTTAGTGTTCCATCCTCATACCATCTGATATGAAGATCATCTTTATTATAGGACACATCCCTAATTTTTGTGTAAGGCTTCATCCAGTCAATTCTTTTACCATGTTTTTCCCAAAATTTTTCAGGCGAAGTAGTAGATTCTTCATACATTTTTTCATATTCATCCTTATTTGCATGAGAATTTTTAATTATGTCAGAGGATGGTTCATATAAATCTTTATTACTCATTTTCTAATCCTTTTATATTTCTATAGATTATCTTCTAAAATTAAAT
>CACAAB010000009.1 GCA_902530325.1 uncultured SAR116 cluster alpha proteobacterium
ACTGATATTCTTTTAAAAAAAATTTCAAGTTGATCAAATGAAATTTCTAGAGTTTGGTTGTTTTCCAGAGGATGTGCAAAAATTTTTTTAAATGATTTTAAGTTATTATCTAAAAATAACTTAACATCTTTTTTAACACCATTAATCATTGAAAAAGGTGAAACTGCGCCAGGTAAAACACCTAAATTTTGCATTAATCTTTCGGGAGACCCAAAACTAAGACGACCCATTTTAATTTTTTCTGAAAGCAACTTTAAGTCAATAATCGTATCTTGATGAGCTACCAATAATATATTATTTTTTCGCTTATCCCTTAAATAAAGATTCTTTATATGACCATTTTCTTTATGATCTCCAAATAGTTTTACCTGAATTAATTTAGATTCTTTTACTGAAATCAGAGGTTCATGTGTGAAATGTTTGTAAGCAATTTTCCATTCATCTAATTGTTTTAAAAATTGACTAGATGATATTGGTAATTCTAAGTGATAACCCATTTTAAGATTTTACTAATTTTTTTGTTCTTCTGTGACATAATTCCTAAAGTTTTCAAAAAAAGTTCTTGAAAGCTTTTTTGCAGTGCTCAAAACCAATCTACTACCAAGTTGAGCAATTTTTCCTTTAACATTACTTGTAGCAGCATATTTTAAAATTGTTTCATTACCATCTTCTATCAACTCTACGTCAGCACCACCAGATGCTGAGCCTGCTACACCTCCATCACCTTCACCAGTTAGTGAATATCTTGAAGGACCTTTTGAAAGATCTAAGTTTATTTTACCTTTAAAACCTGCTTTTATAGGACCAATTTTTAGAATAACTTTTGCGCTCAAAGTACCATCTTTACCTTCTACTAATTCTTCACACCCAGGAATACATGTCTGTAATATATGTAGATCGTTTAGAGACTTATAGACATAATCTAATTTGGCAGGGATTCTTATTTCGTCGTTTAGCTCCATAAATTTACTTCTCTTTTGAAAATTCTTTTATTAGGGTCTAAAATTTTACCAGACATATAATCAATTAAGTCTTGTCTAGTATAGTTAATATGTAAACAATTACCTAATTATTGTAAAATTCTTTAGCACATTCACTTACATAATATCAAGATAAGTATTATTTGAACTTTTGATAATTTTTAAATTGTTGAAACTAGAATCAAGAACTGTAATTTTAATTAGTTAAGAATGATCATATTCTTTTTTCTTTGTGGATGTATTCTCTGAAATTTTCAAAAAACGTTTTAGATAATTTTTTTGCAGTGTTTAAAATTAAACGACTTCCAAGTTGAGCAATTTTACCTGTCACCGAACTCTTAGCAACATACTTTAAAATTGTCTCATTACCATCTTCTATCAACTCTACATCAGCACCTCCTTTTGCAAAACCAGCCATACCACCATCCCCTTCACCATTAAGTGAGTACTTTTCAGGACCATTTGATAAATCTAATAAAATTTTTCCTTTAAATTTGGCTTTAATTGGTCCGATTTTTAAAACTACTCTAGCTGACAAAGATCCATCTTCAGCTTTTAATAATTCTTCACAACCTGGAATACATTTTTGTAAAACTTCTAGGTCGTTCAAGCAATTATAAACATATTCTAATTTTGCAGGTATTCTGACTTCATCGATTAGTTCCATTCTAAAATTTCTACCTGTATTTAGTTAAAAATTTGGTAGGGATACCCGGAATCGAACCGGGAAGCCTTGCGGCACTGGTTTTTGAGACCAGCGTGTTTACCTATTTCACCATATCCCCAAATTAATATTGTAATTCACTTAGTAATACATATAACAATGTTAATAAATAAAAATGTTAATATAATTTTTTTCATATAAAAGAAGCAATATGAAATTTTTAAAAATAAAAACTAAAATTAATTTTTTAATTCAAAAAGCAAAAATTAATGCTAAAAAGCCCATAGCTGACAAGATCATTGCATTTATTTCTCTAATAGAATCAATAATATTTCCTATTCCAGTTGATCCATTCCTAGCAGGATTAACATTGGCTGTCCCTGAAAAAGCGTTTAAATTTGCGATATTTTGTACTTTTGGCTCTATAATTGGAGGAGTTATTGGATGGTTGCTTGGTTATTTTATAGGGCCTTCAATTGAAAATATATTATTAAACATACCTTGGTTTACTGAAGCAAAATTTAATGCAGTTAAGTCAGCTTATAATGAAAATGGCATGCTTATAATTTTTTTAGGGGCGTTTACCCCACTACCATACAAAATCATTACTATTACAAGTGGTATGGCTGGAATAAACATAATTGGGTTTATATTAATGTCTTTTGTAGGTAGAGGTATAAGATTTTTTATAGTTGCATATCTAACAAAATTTTTTGGGATGCCTGCTCTATTATTTTTGCAGAAACATCTTATTTTATCTTCTAGTATTTTAGGAATAGCAATTGTCTTATTTTCGATTTATATTTTTTAAATGCCTATAAATATTATTTTTAAAATCTCATTTCTTGTTTCCTTTATAATGCTAGTCTCAGCTTTTTATTTAGAATATTTTCATGGGGCTTTGCCATGTGATCTATGTATCACACAAAGATGGTTTCATGGAGCAATCATTGCTTACAGTTTGATGATTATTTTTATTTTTAATAAAACTTCTATTTCTAAAAAACTTTTACTATTAGGAGGAACTATTCTTTGGCTTTTAAGCTCTATAGCAGGATTATACCATTTTGGAATTGAGATGAATTTTTGGAGTGGTCCTGATGGATGCTCATCAAATATTGATTTTTCAAAAGATACACTTAAATATTTACTTAGTAAGTCCCCAATAAAGTGCGATGAAGTAATGTTTAAAATATTTGGATTATCTCTTGCTGGTTGGAATGCGTTAGTTTCATTCTTTGTATTTCTATTAACCGGTATTTTATTATTTTACAAAAGGTAAATGAAAATATGAACAAGAAATTAAATAAAAATCATATTGATTCAATTTTAAGAGTAGATCATGCCGGCGAAACTGCAGCTGCAAAAATATATGATGGTCAATTAGCGATTCTTAAAAACACTCCTGTTGGTTCAACAATTCAGCATATGAAAGACCAAGAACAAGAACATTTAGATACATTCAATAAACTTTTATATGAAAATGACACTAGACCGACAGCTCTTCTTCCACTTTGGAATGTCATGGGCTTTGGCCTTGGTGTTGCTAGTGCTGTCATGGGTAAAAAAGCAGCTATGGCTTGTACAATTGCAGTAGAAGAAGTAATCGGTGAGCATTATGCAAAGCAAGCAGAATCCCTAAATGATGATCATAAAGAACTTAAATCAACTTTAATGAAATTCAGAGATGATGAGTTAGATCATTTAGAAACAGGTGTAGAACATGATGGAGAAAACGCACCTGGTTATGAAATAATGAAAGCTATTGTTCAACTTGGCTGTAGGACAGCTATAAAGATTTCAGAAAAAATATAATTGAAATTTAACTAAACTCAACTTTCTAATTCTGTATCCCAATATAAAAAATCCCGCCAAGATTCATGTAGATAATTTGGAGGAAAATGCCTTCCATTTCTTTTTAGCAAATTAGTTGTTGGAGCTTCGGGTCTAATTATTGGAAACATATTTATTTCCTTGGCATTTTTACTTCCTTTTTTGAAGTTACAAGGTCTACATGCAGCTACTACATTTGTCCAATTAGTCTTACCACCCTTAGATCTAGGTATCACATGATCAAAAGTTAGTTCGTGCGATTGTTTAATCACACCACAATACTGACAAGAGAATTTATCTCTTAAAAAAACATTAAATCTTGTAAATACTGGTGACTTTTGATTTTTTACATATTCTTTTAAAGAAATAACACTTGGCACCTTCATAGAAAAACCAGGTGACCTTACAATTTCGTCATATTCAGATACTATGTTTACCCTGTCTAGGAAAACGGCTTTTATTGTGTCCTGCCATGACCACAAAGATAATGGGAAATAACTTAAAGGTTGATAGTCAGCATTTAGAACTAAAGTAGGAGAGAATGAAGAAGCAGTCATAAAGTTTAATATTTAATTATAATTAGGTTTATAATAACTCTAACAATATTAAAATTTTATTAAACAAAAAATTTAATTTAAATTAATTAATTTAGTGCTTTTAAAAATTGCATCCCTTTACTTATTCCTTCAGGGTCAATGCCATGTGCAAGATTTGGTCTGGACAATGTTTCAACATTGAACCCAATCTTGTTTAGAAGTTTTTTTGATCTTTCTAATGATTGAAATGGTACAACTTCATCCTGTTCTCCATGAACAAGTAATATTGGGGTATCTGAAAACTTGTGTTTACCATCTAAAATTTGGTCATTTGCTGCTTCTATATTTTCTTCTCTCAATGCACCAGAATATCCAATTATTGCCCCAAGTTTTTCATGATTAATTAGCAAACACTGCATACTCATCATAGCACCTTGTGAGAAACCAATTAGTATTACATCTTTGAAAGTAAGATTTAATTTTTTGGCTTCATTTTCAATTAAATCAAGCAAACCTAATGAGGCTTTAATAGCACCCATTGGAATTTCTTCTATTGGGAACCATTGCCTTCCTTGAGGTGACATTTCACATGTATGAGGAGCATCAGGGGATATAAAACTAGCATTTGGTAATGCCATTCCAAAAGGATTGGCTAAATCAATTAAATCTTTTCCATCTGCGCCATATCCATGAAGAAAAACGACTAACCTATTTGCATTTCCACCAGCAGGTGGATTCTGTCTATAAATTTTATTATTATTCATTTTATACCTAAAATTATTGTATTGTATATATTATATAATCTTCATAAAAAATTGTTACTTAAATTTATAAAATTAGAGTATAATTAATTTCTTGGGAGATATATAAGATACATTCTATGAATGAAATAATTAAAAATACAAATAAGTTAATTGATCCTTTTGGAAGAACCGTAGATTATTTAAGGGTATCTGTAACTGACAGGTGTGATTTCAGATGCACCTATTGTATGGCAGAAGATATGCAATTTCTACCTAAAAAAGACATTTTAAGCCTTGAAGAAATTGAGGATGTCTGCAGGGTTTTTATGAAACTTGGTACAAGAAAAATTAGATTAACAGGTGGTGAACCTTTAGTAAGAAAAGGTATAATGCAGGTTGTTAATAACTTAGGAAAAGAAATAGGGAATTCTCTTGATGAATTAACTATTACGACCAATGGTAGCCAACTAGAAACAAAAGCTGAAGAATTATATAATGCTGGCGTTAGACGAATAAACGTATCCTTAGATCATCTTGATCCTGAAAAGTTTAAAGAAATAACTAGATGGGGAGATCTAGAAAAAGTAAAAAGAGGGCTAAAAAAAGCTCGGGAGGTTGGCCTTAAAATTAAAATCAATACAGTTGCTATAAGTAATTTCAATCAACATCATTTACCAGAAATATTGGCATGGTGTGGAGAAGAAAATTTCGATATGACAATAATTGAAGTAATGCCAATGGGTGATGTAGGTGGGGACACTCGATATGGGCAATATCTTCCATTATCACAAGTTAGAAAAGAACTTGAGAAAAAATTTACTCTTTCTGACCTTCCAGAAAGAACTAGCGGTCCTGCTAGATACGTTTCTGTAAAGGAAACTAACAACAAACTTGGTTTTATTACCCCTTTAACTCATAACTTTTGTGAAAGTTGTAACAGAGTGAGGCTAACCTGCACTGGAGTTCTTTACATGTGTCTAGGTCAAGATGATAATGCTGATTTAAAAACTGTATTACGAGATAAAGGTTTGAATGCACTTGAGGATGCCATAAGAAAAGCAATAGAAAGAAAACCAAAAGGACATGATTTTGAAATTTCACGTCAGTCACCAAATATATCTGTAAATAGACATATGTCCTTGACTGGGGGATAACCCTAGGTTGTCTTTATTTCTCTTGGATTAATAAACACTATACTTATAAATAAAATAGATATGGGTATTAATGTATAAAAAATCATTATTTCCCATCCGAGATTATTGTGCAAACTACCTGCTAAAAAAGATCCCGATGCAACAAATATAAAAATAATAAAGTCCGTCACACCTTGTACTTTAGCTCTTTCTTCTGGTAAAGCTGATTTGGCTATTATGTCACTTCCTCCTACATATAGAAAGTTCCATCCTAAACCGCATAAAAATAGTGATATCCAAAAATATTCAATAGTTTGCCCCATAACACCAACACAAATTGATATTAAGTATAACAAAACACCCATCATCATAACTTTACGATTACCCAGAAAATTTATGATTGATCCTGTAAAAAATGAGGGTGCAAACATAGCAATTACATGCCACTGAATAACAGTTGCGCTTGCACTATCTCCCAATTTACAAACATTTACAATCTGAAGGGGGGTAGCAGTCATTATAAAACTCATCAAAGAATATCCAATTGAAGCAGCTAAAATCGCTATAATGATAGTTTTCCTCATTAAAATTTTGCTTAATGGTCTAATTGAATTTTTTGTTGGCTTTGGTTTTTTTATTTTAACAAATATTAAAACCCCAAAATTAAATATTTGTATAAGAGCAGCACACAAATAAGTTGCTAAATATATATAATCTGAGAAAAAATTATAGGAATATCTAGAAACCTCTGGCCCTACTATTGCAGCTATTAACCCTCCCGCTAAAACTAGGGAAATAGCTTTACTTTTTAGTTTTATTGAAACATCATCTGCAGCAGCATAACGATAAAACTGTTGATTAGCTTGAGAAAAACCTAACAAAATTGATCCAACTATAAATAAAGAAAAGACTTTATTAAAAATTGAGTAGGATATAATTAAGCATCCGATAAAAGCTACCATCGCTCCAATCAAAAACATTGGCCTTCTTCCTATTTTGCCCATTAACAATGAAACAGGTATTAGAGTTATGGCTATTGTCAGAAATTGCAATGACAATGGAAGAGTCGCATAAGATGGATCTGTTGCAAGTATAGATCCAACTAAACCAGTATTAATCATATTAATATTTGTGGTAGTTATAGATAAGCCTTGTGCAACCGAAAGAAATAAAATATTTTTCTTTTCTTGTTCCAACTACTTATTGTTTTTGTGAGAATATAATATTAACGTCATTTTATAATCAATCTAAACAAACAATGATAGAGAGAGATCAGTAATGGATCCTGCCCCAGAAAATAAGAACCTTATTACAGATATCCCTGGAATTCAAGTTGGTCATGCCGAAGATAATAATATTGGTACAGGTGTTACGGTTATAACCGGAGACAATCCTTTTTCAGCTGCTGTAGATGTCAGAGGAGGAGGCCCAGGCACTAGAGAAACAGATATGTTAAGTTTAGAAAACTCGATAGGACGCGCTGATGCAATTGTACTCTCTGGTGGATCGGCGTTTGGTCTAGATGCTTGCTCAGAAGTTCAAGATTTATTAAGACAAGACAATAAAGGGTATAAAGTAGGTAAAGCTATTGTCCCGCTTGTACCTGGAGCAGTAATTTTTGATTTAAATATAAATGATAAACCTCATGTAAACACTATTGGAGAACATTCTCCTTGGAGAAAACTTGCAAATAAAGCATATAAATCAGCTAACACAGATTTTCTTTTAGGTTCATTTGGGGCAGGATATGGCGCTACTACAGCTACCCTAAAGGGTGGACAAGGATCTTCATCATGGTCACAAACTTTTTCGAATGGTAAAAAATATACGGTTGGAGCAATTGTTATTAATAATGCGGTAGGAAATCCTTTACTTAATGAAGGACCACACTTCTTATCTGGTTACCTAGAATTTGGTAACGAATTCGGTGGATATGGAGTTAGTAATGATTTATTTGACAATAAATTAAGAGCAAAACGGTTACCACAATCAATTAGTAAAACCGAAATTTTCAATGATATTTCTAGCAACACAGTTATTGGTGTAGTAGCTACAGATGCACCTTTAACCCGTGCAAATCTTAAAAGATTAGCTATTATGGCACATGATGGTATAGCAAGATCTTTAAGCCCTGCCCATACACCTATGGACGGAGACACAATATTTTCAATAACAACATGTCAAGATATTAAAGAACAAGTATTAGAAAATGTTGATATATTAGCTTTAGGTTCCAGAGCTAGTGATTGCGTTTCTAGAGCTTGTAACAGAGCCATCTATGAAGCTGAAGCTATTGGGAATTCCAAGCCTGGATGGAAAAAAATTTTTCAATCCCAGTAATTTTTTATTAACTTTTGAGGTTCAAAGCCTCAGCTTTCTTTTTCAAACGTAAGTAAAAAATTGAAGCAAAAGGAATACTAACTAAATAGACACACACCAATATTATAAAACCCTTTATTGGATTACTTATAATTGCATTACTCAGTATAGCTAGAATTATTAATGAAGGTATTACAAAAGATTTTGGTATTTGGAAAACTTTTCCAGAAAATGTGGGTAAATTACTTACCATTGCAATTGATATAAAACCAATCCATAGTGCAATTACGTCAAAAGATTTTAAATTGTATGACACTAAAAAATCATCAATAGCCATAGGAAACAACATTAAAAAAGCTGCCGCAGGCGTAGGAACTCCAGTAAAATAATTTTTTGCATAATTAGGCCTATCAGATAACTCTGAATTAAACCTTGCTAATCTTAATGCAGAACAAATTACATATAAAACTATTATAATCCAAAAAAAATTACCTTGAGGTTTATCTAACCATAAATAGATAGAAAATGCTGGCACAGCTCCAAAGACAACAAAATCAGAGAGGGAGTCAAGGTGCATGCCAAACTCACTTGTTGATTTTAACAATCTAGCCACTCTTCCATCTAACATATCAAAAACAGAAGCAATTATTATCATTATAATAACATTGTCCCAATTATTAAATATAGCCTGATACATTGCCTGCAAACCAAAAATTAATGCACATATTGTCAGAAAGTTAGGCAGCATCCAAATCACAGAAAAACGTCTTGGTCTAGATTGTAATGCTTTTTTGGCAAATTTAATGCCTCTACTTTTCATCTAATTTTTCCTTTACAGGTTTAGCATTTTTACTAAAATCACCAATTATGGTTTCTCCTGCAATCGTTTTTTGCCCTTTTAATATCATTACAGAAACATCGGAAGGAAAATAAATATCTACTCTACTTCCAAATCTAATTAATCCAAATATTTCTCCAGCTCTTAGTGAATTCCCAATATCAACCTCACAAATAATTCTCCTGGCAACTAAACCTGCAATTTGAACAAATGCTATCTTTTTTCCATTTTCTGTATCCATATTGAGGATAAGTCTCTCATTTTCGTCAGATGCTTTATCTAAACTTGCATTAAAAAAAGAGCCTGGGACATATTTTTTATATGTGATTTGACCTAACATTGGTGATCTATTCACGTGAACGTCAAAAACATTCATAAAAATACAGACCCTTTTCCACTTTCCCTCTGGCAAACCTATATCTTCACTAGGTGTTATGTCTGAAACTTCTATAACTTTCCCGTCAGCCGGAGATATAATTAAATTATTTGTATTTGTACCCGATAATATTGGGGTAACTCTTGGCGGATTTCTAAAAAAATATACACACCAAAGTGTTAATGTAAAACCAATGTAATATAGAGGACTCCATAACCAGCCAATTATTATAGTCAAAATAAAAAATAAGGCTATAAAAGGGATACCTGCTGGATGTATTGGAGTTAAAATAGACGTTTTGATAGAATCAAGAATGTTCATTTTTTTTCCCATTAAAATTACATTAAATTATAAACGTACTTAAATTATAGCACGCAATCAAAAAATGTTATAATATAAGTGTGGGCATTATAATACAATAAATATAGTAAAATTAAAGAATCGAGAGTTAATTTGAATAAAATCAAAGAAAAAAAGCTAAAAGCAATCAAATCAGAAATTGAGGAGATAAAAAATTTTGCAGTTTCCAATAATTATTTGAGTGTTGATGAACAAAATGATCAATCCAATTTAATCAGTAATTCTGATGATACATTAACATTAACAAAAATTATTAAACAAGATGATAAAAACAATAATAACAAAGAGTTATATTTTATTAAAAAAGATTTAGAAGCATTAAAATCAACTGTAATCAGAAATGAAAACCTGCTTAAAGAAATTTATCAAAAATTAGATAAATTTATAATGTGAAAATTCATATTTTTAATTATTATTTGCTAGACGCATTAAATGATGTGTAAGTATTAAAAAAATTGTATCTTTTTTAGTTCTGTAATATATATTGAGAGCTAGTTATTTAGTTAGTGGAGGTTTAAATGCGTTTTCTTAAAGACAATCTCTTACTATTGACATTGTGTGTGATAGTTGGTGTTGTAACGCTTGATTCCAAAAATGTTTTAGCAGGTGGAGATCCTCTAATAAAGGATAGTAAGGTCACCAAACAAAAAAGTAACATTAAACAACATGATCATAGTAAGCTTTATGTTGATAAGCAAAAAAAATTATCTTCTTCCAATAATAAGAACAAGTCTAATGGTAGTTTATCAAAAAATAATAATAAATTAAACAAAGACGAAAATTTAGAAACAGCTGGATTTGCTGCTATTGAAGACGTACCTCTAATTATTGATTTGTCATCTGTAACTGATTCTGATGGTATGGGTTCAGTTAGCGTACAGTGGCAAATTTCCACTGACAACAAAAAATGGACAAATATCAGTGGTGCAACTAATCAATCATTCACCCCTAGAGAAATACATGTTGGAAGCAGATTACGTGTAGCTATATCCTATGTCGATGGTCAAGGAAACCTTGAACCACTTATAAGTCCTTCTTCAACTCCTGTAAGAAATGTGAATGATAAACCCACAGGTTCAGCACGTCTAATCGGCTCAGCTGTTGAAGATAGTGCTCTAGTAGTTGATACATCAAGTATAGCAGATGAAGATGGAATTGGCGGATTTGACATTACTTGGCAAAGATCATCTTCAAAATCATCATGGGAAGCATATCCTGCTGGACAAAACGAAGTACTTAGATTAACACAAAATCAGGTAGGTTATTCTTATAGAGCAGTTGTATCTTACATTGATTCACACGGTACAAGAGAGGTTCTTTACACAAGCCCATCTGAAACTATAGATAATTTAGATGATCCTGTTCAAGGTGAAGTAACAATCATTGGTGAACCAAAAGAAGGGGTCACCTTGAGGGCTTTGTCTGACTCCCTTTCAGATGAAGACGGGATTGCCTCAATATCAATTAGCTGGGAAACCTCAAAAGATGGTAGAAATTGGATAGGATTGAATAGTCTTAGCGGACCTATTCTTCCTTTAAATCAAGCATTAGTTGGCTCTCAAGTAAGAGCAAGGGTTGCTGTTGTTGATAATTTTGGTATAGAGACAAATTTATATAGTCAAGCTACCAGAACTGTTGAAAATGTTAATAATAAACCCTCTGGAAGAATTGTTATAAGAAGAGTTGGCCAATAAAATTTTATTCATGGAGCATAATTAATGAAGCATAAACCTGGTGTTAATAAATCACCGTGTAAGGTAATTTCGTTCAAAAATTATAAAGATAAAAAAGTTAATAAAGTTTCATCTACTATTGCTGCTATAGTAGCAATAAGAGTTGAACATCCATCTGATATGACACCAGAAGATTTCTTCTTAAATAATATAGAAGAAAATGAAGACATTGAAATTCTCGCATTTGAAGATGCATTAGATAACAACATAGGTCAGACTTCAGTAGAGTTACAAAATGGTGTGTTGAATGACGCTTAATATAAAATTAATAATTTTTTAATTACTTATACATTAATTAATTTTTGGTTTTGTTTACAATTTTCCATATTTGAGGTAATAAAAAAGCAGCTAATATTAGCTTATAAAAATCACCAATTATAAACGGTGTTAAACCGTTTACAATAGCAAAATCAAAGCCTTTCAAAATACTGAGCTGTAGGATCCCACAAAAATAAATTACGAACATTCCTATTAACATAGCAAGAACAGATTTAATTATACGTTTTCCCCATCCTCTATCTGCGAGTTCGCCAATAATTATTGAAGCAAATAAGAAGCCTATCAAAAATCCACCTGTTGGGCCTATTAAATATAGTAATCCACCACCATAAGCAAATACAGGCATTCCTATCATTCCTTGAAACAAATATAAACTTACAGCGGCAACAGAAATATTTCTTCCACATAACATTGCTATCATTAGTACAGCTAAAGGTTGTAAAGTCATTGGAACTGGGTATAAATCTACTTTAGTTTTTGCAGATAATATCAACAACAAACTACAAATAACTACAGTTACAAAATTAGTTAATTGAGAGAAATGTTCATTAGCACTATTTTTTAAAACAAGAGTTTCTATCCAACTTATTCTTGATATTTTGATGCCATTCATAACAAAATCCCTTTTAAAATTAAATTTAAATTACTAATATTGATATAAGTGTATATATCATAAATTATTTTTTTATAAAATTATATTTTATGAGGTGATGAAATGAATGATGTCGACGACATTCTTACACCAACAAGTTTTTGGTTAAAACAAAAAAGAAAAATTGCTCTTGCTACAGTAATTTCAACATGGGGCAGTTCACCAAGACCTGTTGGTGGACAAATGGCAATTGACGAAAATGGTGAAATAATAGGGTCTGTTTCTGGTGGATGCATTGAAGGGGTAGTAATTTCTGAAGGCATTGAGTCTATAAAAGATCGTAAATCAAGGATAAAAGATTATGGTATATCGAATGATATGGCTTGGGAAGTTGGATTAGCATGTGGTGGTGAACTAAAGGTCCTTATACAACCTTTGAATTTGGAAGATGAGATTGTTTATTCTATTGTAGAGAGTATAAAAAAAAGAGAAGTTGTTAAATTGAGAATTGATTGCTCAAATGGCAACAGAATGATTGACAATACAATAAACAGCCAAATAAGCCATTTTGATAAATCAAGTAATGAATTTATTCATGTCATTGACCCTAAACCTAGACTATTTATTATTGGAGCAGTTCATATTGCTCAAGCACTTGTTTCACTAGCAAATGTAGCTGATTATGAAATAATATTAATTGATCCTAGAGACCATTTTGCAACAAAAGATAGATTTCCAAACTGTAAAATAATTAATGAATGGCCAGATGAAGCTCTTTCAAAGTTTCATTTAGATAGATCTTCGCATTTAGTAACACTTACGCATGACCCTAAAATTGATGATTTAGCCTTAATCTTTTGTATGAAAAAGAATTTTGGATATATAGGATCTTTGGGAAGCAAAAAAACTCATAATAAAAGATATGAAAGATTACTTGAAAAAGGGTTCAATGAAATTGAATTATCTAAAATTCACGCTCCAATAGGCCTAGATATTAAGGCAAAAACACCCGCAGAGATAGCTACTTCAATATTAGCGGAGATAATAAATTATAGACGCAACAATCATGATTAATGAAAAGAGAGATTATAAAATCAAAAAAATATTACTAGCTGCAGGTCAAAGTAAACGTTTTGGAGATAAAAATAAACTCTCAGCAATGATCAATAACAAACCTTTAATTAATCATATTTTAGATACATTATTTGAGATATATGATCCCTCAGAATTGATTGTAATAGTAGGACACGAACATAAAATAATTGAAAATTTAATATTTAATAAAGATATCAATATTTTAGAAAATATAAACTATAGAAAAGGTATTGGAACTTCAATTTCATTAGCAGTGAATAATTTAGATACAGAAATTGATGGAGTTATGATTATTCCAGCAGATATGCCATATATCAATTCTAAAGACCTTATTAATTTGGAAAAAAAATTTACTGAACTTAAATGTGAAAAAGTAGTAATCCCTGAACATAATTCTCGAATAGGCAATCCTGTTGTTTTGCCAAGAAATTATTTTAACACTTTGAAAAGTCTCAAAGATGATTTTGGCGCCAAATCACTGATACGAAAAAAAGATATAATTACTCTTGAGACTGGATTTGGAACAATTTTTGACATTGACACAAAAGAAGAGCTAGCTAAAACAAAAGCAAACAAATAATTAAGATGCAACTCTTGCCGCTTTTTTTCTTTCGTGTTCTTTTAAAAATTTTTTTCTTATCCTTAGACTAATTGGTGTTACCTCAATAAGTTCATCATCATTTATAAATCCCAATGCAAATTCTAAAGTAACATTAATTGGCGTTGTTAGTAAAACAGCGTCGTCATTACCAGAAGCCCTTACATTTGTAAGTTGTTTACCTTTAAGAGGATTTACTACAAGATCATTTTTTCTACTATGTATTCCAATAATCATCCCCTCATAAACTTTAACACCATTTTTAATTATCATTTTTCCTCTATCTTGAAGATTAAATAATGCATATGTAAGAGCTTTTCCTTGGCCAATTGAAATTAAGGCTCCATTTCTTCTTCCAGTCTGCAATCCCTCTATAACAGGTCTATAACTGTCAAAAGTATGATACATTAGACCTGAGCCAGAGGTTAATGTTAAAAATTCTGTTCTGAAACCTATTAAACCTCTACTAGCAATACTATAATCTATACGAACTCTACCATTGCTGTCTGGGACCATATCTATCAATTGAGCTTTTCTTTCACCTAGTTTTTCCATTATTTTACCTTGATGAATTTCTTCAATATCAATGGTTAATTTTTCAAATGGTTCATTTTTCATATTGTCTATGATTTTTGTAATAACTTCTGGAGATGAAACACCCATTTCAAAACCTTCTCTTCTCATATTCTCGATAAGAACAGATAAGTGAAGTTCACCACGACCAGAAATTCTAAATTTATCTGGATTATCTGTATTTTCAACTCTTAATGCGACATTAGTTTTTAATTCTTGATGTAACCGTTCGCGTATTGACCTACTTGTTACTAATTTTCCTTCTTGGCCTGCAAATGGACTATCATTTACTTGTATCATCATACTGATAGTAGGTTCATCTACGGACAATTTTTCTAATGCTTCAAACTTTCCAACTTCACAAATTGTATCCGAGATCTTTAGCTCTCCTAAGCCACTTATTGCTACAATGTCTCCTGCATTAGCCTCATCAACTTCAACCTTTTCTAGACCATGAAAATTCATTATTTGTAGAACTTTACCTTGACGAACGTTTCCATTTTCATTTCCAATATAGACATTTTGACCTTTTTTCATGTGCCCTCTTCTTATTCTTCCTGTTCCTATCAAGCCAACATAACTAGAATAGCTTAAAGCTGATATTTGCATTTGAAGATTACTATTTGGATCAACATTTGGATAAGGAACTTTGTTAATGATAGTATCGAATATTGTGTCCATATTATTTTTTTTATTTATCAAATCATTAGTTGCCCATCCCTGAATTGCAGATGCATATACTACAGGAAAATCAAGTTGTGTTTCATTAGCGCCTAATTTATCAAAAAGATCAAAAGTTTGGTCTAATACCCAATCTGGTCTAGCTCCATCTCTGTCAACTTTGTTTATTACGACAATTGGACAGAGACCAGATTCAAGAGCTTTTTTTGTAACAAAACTAGTTTGCGGCATAGGACCGTCAACAGCATCAACTAATAATAATACTGAATCTACCATAGATAAAACTCTTTCAACTTCACCACCAAAATCTGCATGACCTGGAGTGTCTACAATATTAATTCTCCATTCTTTCCATCTCAATCCTGTGTTTTTTGATAAAATCGTTATGCCACGTTCTTTTTCTAAATCATTTGAATCCATTACTCTTTCAACTAATTCTGAATGAGCAGCAAATGTACCGGATTGTTGTAACAATGTATCAACTAAGGTTGTTTTACCATGATCAACATGAGCAACAATGGCTATATTTCTGATTAATTTTATTTTCTCTTCTGCTGACATAATATTTTTCAATTTACTTCTTAAATTTTATTAAGATTTAACATAACGATGCTTATATAACTTTTTATTAAGTCTTTTGTCACTAAATAAAAATAAAGAGTTATAATTTAGTTAGAATTAAATAAATTCTTCTTGTTTGGTTTTAGATATTGGTTTTACTTTTTCGAATTTTAACGCTAAAGCAAGTAAAGGTGGAACTACAAGTAAAGTTAAAATAGCAGAGGTGGATAATCCTCCAAAAACAACAGTACCAATACCACGATATAATTCTGAACCAGAACCAGGGAAAATTACAATTGGAATTAAACCAAACAAACTTGTCAACGTTGACATAAAAATTGGTCTTATTCTATTTCTAGTTGCTTCTGTGATAGCTTCTGAAATTTTCATACTTTCATATCTAATATGCCAAAGAGTTTGCTCCACCATTAAGATAGAATTATTTACAACAATTCCAGTTAAGATGATAAAGCCTAACATAGTTAGCATATCAAGTGATTGAGCAGTAAATTGATTTAAAACAACTAGTCCCATAACACCTCCTGCACCCGCTATTGGAACAGTTATTACAATCACAAAAGGTAGGATAAATGACCTCATTAAAACTGTAAGCAATAAGAAAATAACAAAAAGAGCAATTACTACGTTATTTTTCATTGCAATCCATGTCTGCTCTAATTCACTTGCTGCACCAGATAAGTTTATTGAAATACCATTAGGAACATCTTTTATTAGAGGTTCAATTACTGAATTCTGCAATTTTAAAACCGCATCTTCTAATGAAATACTCTCATGTGGACGTAGTTGTAATGTAATAACTCTTCTGCCTGATAACCTTTTTATTTGTTCTGGAACACCAATCAAGTCAATCTTAGCGACTTGAGACAATCTTACTAATTCTCCTGTTTTGAGTATCAATGGTAAGTTTTTTAAGTCATCTATTTTGTTTATATTAGCTTTATTTGAAGTTAAAACTAGTTCAATTAATCTTCCTTCAAACGGTATCTCCAAAACTCGTATTCCATCATTATAAACATCCAAAGATTGTGCTAAATCTCTAGCAGTCATTCCAATGTCAGCTAATCTTTCAGGAATAGGTTTTATAATAACTTGAGGAGATCCAGTTCCCATTTGAGGGACTGATCTAACTTGATGTCCATCTTTGGGCGGAAATTCAATCCTAACGATTCTAAAAATTTTTTGTGCTGTTGGTTGTATTAAATCTAGTGAAGGTCCTGTAATTTCTAGTTTTATTACTCTAGATCCACCTACCGATCTTCCAAATAATGAAGCTTGTTGAGCAAATGCTCTAGCACCTGGTTGTGATCTTATCGGTTTTGTAAGTACTGGTAAAATTTCTTTTACTCTTTCAGGATTTTCAGTAGCTGCTCCTGCAAATGCTCCACCTGAATAAGCCACAAAGAAGAAACGTGAAATCTTTGGCTTTCCATAAGGGCCATCACTCTCTGCCTCCCAAAGTGGTTTTGCAGCTCTCTCCATCGCTCTAGATATTTCAACGGTTGATTCTTTGTTATACCCTGGCGGTACAATTATACGAGCAAATACAAAATTTCTATTCCCATCAGGTAAATAATCAAGGGGAGGAAGCAAAGACACTATTATTAAACCGGCGGTTATTATCAAACAAAAAACAACAGTCAAACCAGATTTCAAAGAACTAGTTGACCAAGAAGCATATGTTTGTATTGATTTTGCTAATTTACCTGCGAAATTATCAATAAATATAATTGAAAAACTTTTTCCTTCTTTTTTCTTAAATCTCTCTAATATTCTGGATGCTACAGTTGGTATTAATGTTATAGAAATTATAACTGAGATTAAAACGGATACTGAAATTGCTATACCTATATCTCTAAATAATTGTCCTACTGGCAAATCTAGTAATAAAATTGGAATAAACACAACAACAGTAGTTAGAGCAGAACCTAGTATAGGAGCCCAAACTTGCTTTGAGCCACTGAATGAAGCCATGGCAGCAGACATACCTGACTGCTTTAATCTATATATATTCTCTTGACTTACAATTGAAGCATCAACTACCATTCCAACGGCAAAAGCTAGTCCAGCCAACGATATAACGTTCACCGAAAGACCCAACCACGAAATTGCTACAAATGTACCAATAACAGAAACTGGTATTGCTAACATAATTATAAATGTAGGTCTGATACTCCTTAAAAAAAGCATTAATATACATATTGCAAGAATCCCACCAATAATAATGTTTTGTTGAACTAATTTAATGGCAGCGTTTATATATACTGTTTCATCATAAACATTATTCAATACAAGACCATTTTCAGCAAGAATACCATTGTTTAATTTTTCAATTTCAATCTTTAAATTTTTAATAATTTCAACAACGTTTGAATCAGGTTCTCTTATTACAGCAAAAGTAATAGCATCCTGCCCATTTAATCTCCTAAAACTAGTAGGTTTTTTGTAAGACATATAAATTTTTGCTACATCTTCTAACTTAACATTTACTGGAATACCATCTAAACCCGTTTCAGATCGTAAGATTATATTTCTAGCAGTTGTAGGTGTATATGAAATAGCTTCAGCTCGAAGGGAATAAGTTCTTTTTCCCTCAATAATTTCTCCTGCAGTAACTTGTGCTGAACTAGCTCTTAATGCGTCCAGCACAGCTGGTATTGAAATTGAATATTCAGCTAATTTATTTATATCTAATGCTACTTTTAACTCTTTTCTTTGCCCTCCTCGAAATGTTATCTCTGAAACACCTTCTATTCGTGATAATTTTTCTATAATTTCATATTCTACAAAATCTCCTAAACTACCGAGATCTTGTACTTTAGATCCAGGTAATTTGATCATAGCCAATCTTGAAATTGGGCTATCATCTGAATTAGATGTACGAACCGTTGGCCGTTTTGCATCAAAAGGTAAACCATCAATTGAGGAAACTTTACTTAAGAGCTGTACAAGAGCAATGTCCATATCTTGACCAACAGAATATGTTAAAGTTACTCTTGCAGATCCGAAACGACTATCTGATTCAACCGTTTCAACACCAGTAAGTGAACTAACCGCTAATTCAACTCTGGTAACAACTTCCCTTTCAACATCTTTAGGAGAAGCACCTGGCCAAGAAACTCTTACCTGTAAAACTGGCTTGTCTATATCAGGTGTCATTTGAATTGGTATTTTTTGTAAAGATACAAAACCAAAAGCAATAATAAGAAAAACCATTGCAGCAACTGCTATAGGTTGTTTAATTGCAAATTTGATTAAATTATCCATATTTGATGACTCAATCTTAAATTATTTTTTATTTTCTTTTTAATTTAATTTCTTGGTTTGGCCTTAAATTTTCGTTGCCCTTCACCACTACTAATTGACCTTCTTCAAGACCTTTTAAAATCTCTATTTTATCTCCAACAGATACTCCACTTTGAATGAAACTCTGTTTTGCCAAGTTTTTATCAAAAATATACACAATTTGTTTATTGGCTGATGGTATTAATGCATCTTTTGGTATAAGCAACCTTGGCTTGATTTCTCCAAAAGGTATATACAAAGAAAATCTGGTACCAGAAGCATTAATATTAGTTGGCAATTCTTCATTCAAACTTATTCTCAGTTTTCTAGTTCCAGTTCTAACATTTTCAATATTAACAATACCTCTCACTTTCCCAGAAAATTTAGCTTTTTGACTAAAAATATCTACTATTGAACCTATTTTAACTTGTGAAGCTATATCAGATCTTAAATCAGTTTCTATTTCTTTGAATTGAGTGTTAAGAATTGATGCTAAAATTTTACCTTTAGATGTTAACGCACCAACTTGAGCATCTATATTGACAATGTTTCCATCAATTGGTGATAAAATCTTTGAAAAACTAAGATTTTCTTTATTTTCACTGAGTAAAATTTCAAGTCTTTTAATATTATATTTTCTTTGAGCAATTTGTTGTTGGTTTTCAAGAAGCAAAATATTAATACCATCTAAGTTATCTTGAGTAATAATATTTTGTTTTTTTAGATTTTTAGCATTTTGAACTTTAGAGAGCCTCAATGATAATTTTTTTTTCAAAATATCAAGTGTCTCCTTCTCATATTTCATTTCAGCAGAAATTTGCTCTATGTTTCGTAAAATATCTTTTGAATCAAGAGTAAATAAAACAGCATTCTTCTTGACATTATCTCCTATTTTATAATGAATTTTTAAAATTTCTTGATTGATTTTTGAAGATATAATAATTGGATTTACTGCTACTAATCTGCCTATAGATTCAGTTTTTTCTGCTATATCAAAATATTGAACTTTGGCAACGTTTACTAAAGAAGCTCTTTTACCTTTATTCTTAAAGGATGATTGAGCAAATAGTGGTGAAATAAAAATTGATAATTTAACTAAAATAACAATTAAAATTTTCATTCTTTTCCAATCATTAATATAAAAATATACTTAAAGTTGAGGACCCGAAGTTAATAGTTTTTTCCCATGATCATTATCACAAAATTTTTGAAAATTATTTATGAACAATTGTGCTAACTCTTTAGCTTTTATTTCCCATTCAGCAGTTGAATTCCAAGATTTTCTGGGATCAATTACATTTGAAGAAATATTTTTAAGATTTTTTGGAATTGATAAATTAAAATAAGGTATAATTTCAGTTTCTACATCTTTTAATTCATCATTTAATATGGCATCTATAATTAATCTTGTATCCTTTAAGGAAATTCTATCACCTTTACCATTCCATCCCGTATTTACTAAAAAAACTTGTGAATTTGATTCTTTCATTTTTTTTGACAATACATTTGAATATTGTGTTGGATGTAGCATTAAAAAAGCTGCTCCATAACATGCTGAAAAAGCTGGCTGAGGTTCAGTTACACCCCTTTCTGTACCAGCTAATTTCGCCGTAAACCCTGAGAGAAAATGATACTCAGCTTGTTCATAAGAAAGTTTTGATATTGGCGGAAGAACTCCAAATGCGTCAGCTGTTAAAAATATAATTTTAGAGGCATGCTCTCCTTTTGATATTGGCTTTACAATATTATCAATATGATGAATTGGATACGATACCCTAGTATTTTGAGTAACAGAGGTATCACTGTAGTCAACAATTCCATGTTCATTTACTGTAACATTCTCTAGAAGAGCGTCTCTTCTAACAGCTTTAAAAATATCTGGTTCTTTATCTTTATCAAGGTCAATGGTCTTTGCATAACAACCGCCTTCAAAGTTAAATACACCTTCATTATCCCACCCATGTTCATCGTCACCAATTAATTGCCTCTTTGGATCTGTTGATAGGGTTGTTTTTCCAGTACCTGAGAGACCAAAAAACAATGCAACAGAACCATCTTGCCCCATATTTGCAGAACAATGCATTGACGCTATATTTTTTTGAGGTAAGAGGTAATTCATTATAGAAAACATACCCTTTTTCATCTCACCACCGTACCAAGTACCTCCAATTATCTGAATTTTATCTGTTAAATTAAAAGCAATAAATGTTTCAGAATTTAAACCATGTTCTTTAAAATTTTTATTAACTGATTTAGATCCATTTAAAACATGAAAATCTGGCTCAAAATCTTTAAGTTGTTCTTCAGATGGTCTTATAAACATATTTGTTACAAAGTGAGCTTGCCAAGCAACTTCCATCACAAATCTTACTTTGAGACAACTATCATTATTAGCTCCACATAATGCATCTACTACGTACAGTTTTTTGTTAGAAAGTTGATTACTGACTATTTTGTAAAGATTGTTCCAAATTGGTTTGTCTATTGGTTTATTATCATTTTTTGAAGTTTCTGAGCTCCACCATAAGTTGTTCTCTGTTGTATCATCTTTTAATATATATTTATCCTTAGGAGATCTGCCGGTATAAATACCCGTCATTACATTAACGGCTCCATACTCAGTATTTTGAACCCTCTCAAATCCTGATAAACTTTCATCATTTTCTTCATTATAAAGAAGCTCATAAGATGGATTATAAACAATTTCAGAAATATTATTTATTCCAATGTCAGATAATTGTTTTTTTACTTTTATATGCATAAATTGCTCAAAATTTAATTAGATTTGTAAATTACTGTTTAGTATTTTTTTTGAAAGTTCAAGTTATTTATAATCAATAATGCTATATTAAAAAATTAAAATTAATGATGTAAAATATCAGTTTTTCTAATATATTAGCCATATGTTATTTAAATATTTATATTTCAAGGATTTATTCTAATTAAAATTAAAAATACATATTTTATTAAAAGATGAAAAAACATTTAACTATAATTGGTGGAGGGTTTTCTTCTTGGATAGCCACGGGTATTTTTGCTGATAGTGGTTACTCTATAGATATTTTTGAAGGAAAAAACGAAAGTTTTGGGTCCCAACAGATTGCTCCCAATGGTTGGGAGGCATTATCAAACCTTATAGAATTAAGAAACATCCAGGAATATTTTGAGCCATTTTATAATATTTACGTAAAAAAATTAAATTCAAACAATAATTTAGAAGTTTTATACCATCAAGACTTAGTAGAACAAAATTACAATTACGGTTCTATCGAAAGAAAAAGCATAATTAGTTTTTTCAAAAAAAATGCACTTAAAAAAAATACAATTAAAATGTTTAACTCTAATGTGACAAATATAATTTCAAATTATAAGTATAATGAATTAATTGATGACAAAGGACAGATTTTTAAAACTAATTTAATAATTGGTTCTGATGGAATTGACGGAGTTAGTCGAAAATTTGTAGTTGGATCAAATAATTATATTAAAAAGAAAAAAATTTATAGAACAATCTCATTTAAGGAGAGTGCCTATAATTTATCCAAAACAATTTTACAGATATTGATTCAAGAAAATGGTTATTATGTAATTTATCCTGCAATTATTGATAATAAAAAAGCAACAAATTATATCTTTGTTCCACAAAACAATGAAACTGAATTACCAAATTTAAATAACAAAATTTTAAATTATCTTATTCCTGAGGACTTAGAATGGAAAATAACATACGCTTCATTTAATGATGGAGAAAAAACTTCAATTTATAAAAATGGATTATTTCTATTTGGGGATGCTGCTTTTGCAATACCACCACATACTGCACAAGCAGGAAATCAAATATTAGAAGACGCTGTTTACATCAAGAAATTATTAAATGCAAATTATGATTTTTATGAAATAGTGAATATGTTTGTTAAAGATAGATATTTAAAGAAAGATATGTTGGCTAAAAAATCAAAAATGGTTGGTGACATACTTAATGCCCAAAATATTACAAGATATTTAAGAGATTATAGCTTAAAGTTAAATGGGAATAATTTGTTAGATAAAATTTTGAGCCCTATTTGGACAACAGAAAGTTATGAATAAAATTTTAATTTATATGATAATTATAGGTATATTAATGACATCTGAGGTTAAAGCAAATGTATATCAATTTAATTTTAAATCAATAGATGGAAAAGAAATTAATTTAAATGATTTCAAAGGAAAACCTATTTTCATTGTTAATACAGCTTCACTTTGTGGATTTACTTATCAATATAGTGATATCGAAACTCTTCAACAGAAATATAAGAAAGATGGACTAATTATTATTGGCATACCCTCTAATGATTTTGGAAATCAGGAACTATCATCAAATCAAAAAGTCAAAGAATTTTGTACCATAAATTTTGATATTTCTTTCATGCTTACCGAAATAACTTATATAAAAGGTGAAAAAGGTCACCCTTTTTTTAAATGGGTAAAAAAAGAAGCTGGATTTTTAGCTTTTCCAAAATGGAATTTCTATAAATACCTTATTAATAAGGAAGGGTTGTTAGTTAAATGGTATGCTAGCACTACTAGGCCAAACTCAAATAAAATTACAACAGAAATAGATAAAATAATATTACAATAAAAAAAGCCATCAAAAGATGGCTATTTTCAAATTGGATTTATAAAATTTATTCTCTATTACCTAAAAAAGCTAATAAGAATTGAAACATTAGGATAAAATCTAGGTATAAAGTTAAAGCTCCTAGTACAGACTTTTTACCAGCTGCTTCATTATTATCACCAGCTAAATACATATTTTTAATTTTTTGTGTGTCATAAGCAGTTAAGCCAGCGAATATTAACACTCCAACAATAGAAATCATAAAATCTAATTGTGTTGAAGCCATAAAGATATTGACTATCTGAGCTATTATAAGTCCAAATACTCCCATCATAAGGAACGATCCTAAACCTGAAAGGGATTTTTTAGTAGTATAACCATAAATAGACAATGCTGCGAAAGCTGCTGCTGTAACAAAGAAAGCTCTAACTACTGAAGCACCAGTATAAATTAGCAATAATGAAGATAAAGACAAACCCATTAGACCAGCATATATGTAAAATAGGTTTCTAGCCTTTTCAGCGGAAATACTATTCAGCTTTGCTGATATATAGAATACCATCCCTAATGGTGCTAACATAACAACCCACTTCAGTGGACTTAAGAAAAATAATTCACCAATGGGTGTTAATGCACCATTTGATATGGCAAGAAAATTTAACCCCATAGCCATTAATCCTGTCAAAGCTAGGGCAGTTGTCATATGATTATAAACACCAAGCATATACGATCTAAGGCCCAAGTCAATTTGAGTTGCTTGAGCATTTGAGCTTGACATAAAGCGATTATTATTCATGTAATTACTATCCTTTTAAATAATTTAATTATTTTACTAATGTAATACTTAATGTGCCCTAAAGCAATAGTTTCACAAAAATTTAATATTTTAAAAGTTATGAATTGGCACAAGCTTATTAATTTGAGATTTTCTTATTTTTTCACTATTTGACTTTAACTGTCCACAAGCAGCATAAATATCTTGTCCCCTCGGCTTTCTTATTGGAGATGCAAATCCGGCACCCATCAAAATTTTTGCAAATTTATCAATTTTTTTCTGAGTTGATGTCTCAAACAATGAACCTGGCCAAGGATTGAAGGGAATTAAATTTATTTTAGATGGTATACCATTAATTAATTTTATTAAATTAATGGCATCTTCTGAAGAGTCATTCACATCTTTTAACATTACATATTCCCAAGTAATTCTTCTAGAGTTAGATAATTTAGGATAATTTCTACAAGACTTTATCAACTTTTCCAAATTATACTTTTTATTAATTGGAACTAATGTATTTCTCAATTTATCATTAACTGCATGAAGCGAGATGGCTAAATTAACACCTAACTCAACTCCAGTTTTTTCAATGTTTGGGATAATGCCTGATGTGGAAAGAGTAATTCTTCTTCTTGAAATTGCAATACCATCATCTGACATCATAATCTTTAACGCTTTGCAAACTTCATCGTAATTAAGTAATGGTTCTCCCATACCCATCATTACAATGTTAGTTACTTTTCTATTATTTTTTCCTGATGGCCAGTCATTTAAATGGTCCATTACAACCATTAACTGTCCAATAATTTCACCCGATGTAAGGTTTCTTACTAGAGATTGTGTTCCAGTGTGACAAAATGAGCAATTAAGAGTACATCCCACTTGACTAGAAAGACAAACAGTCCCTCGATCATCTTGAGGTATATACACAGTCTCAACTTCAGAATTATCTTTTAATTTTATCAACCATTTTATTGTTCCATCTGTACTGGTTTGCATTTCAGATATTTGTGGTCTAGAAATAAAAGCAATTTTATTTAGGAATTCTCTAGTTGATTTTGAGATATTGTTCATTTCCTCAAATGACTTCAATCCAAAACAATATACCCATCTCCAAATCTGAGAAGCTCTAAATTTTGGCATATTTTTTTCTTCACAGAAATTTTTTAACTCTTCAAAACTAAAATCTAATAGATCTTGTATACACATTATAATTTTCTCATTAATTGTTTTTGTTTAAGAACAACTTTTATCAATTAATCTGAGTGCTTTTGTAAAACCTGATAGTGAGTAAGTATCAATAATTTTATTGCCAGGATTCGATGTGCCTGTAACAATTAATTTTTTTCCCTTCCTCATTGATTGAACTAAAAATCTGTCAATTTTAGTGCTTTCTGACCATGCCCTATCATCAACAGGAAATAATCTTGTTTTCTTTCCATCAACATCAAAAATCACATCTTTATTTTTTTTAAAATTAAAACCTGCCTTTATGGAGACTTCATGATTAGCTCCATTTTTTATATTTGTTACAAAAACGTAAGGTTTCCCCCTATTGTTTTTATTAAATTTACCTTCAGTTTTAATGGGCTCAGAAGTGATAAAACAAGTTTTAGTTTTATTAAGTTTAGTTGAATAAGCTTTCCAATACTTTTCTTTACCTAACATTTTTGTTTCACCAAACACACTTGTTGTGAAAAAAATTGAAACAATTACGTAAATTAAAATTTTATAAAATTTGTAAATATTCATTTAATATCTCTTAATTAATCAAAATTAATGCAAATAAATGACCAACTTGGTATTATTTCAAAAAATTAATTAATAAATTTTAGTAAAAGTAATATTCATAACATACAATATTTTTTAGTGGTTACAACCTTTTAATAATAAAGTTTATCTAAGATAACTTTTTAAAAAAAGATTTAACATAATTACAAAAACATAATTTAAGGCTATAAATAAATATACATTTATAATTTATAATTTCTTAAATTAAGGAACAAGCATGCTAAATAAAAATTCTGAAATTAAAAAAATAGTTTTAGCTTATTCTGGAGGTCTTGATACATCAGTTATTCTGAAATGGTTACAAGATAATTATAAGTGTGATGTAGTAACTTTTACAGCTGATATTGGTCAAGGCGAAGAAGTTGAGCCTGCAAGAAAAAAAGCAGAATTACTAGGTGTAAAAGAAATTTTTATTGATGATTTAAAAGAAGAATTTGTCAAAGATTTTGTCTTTCCAATGTTTAGAGCAAATGCTCTATATGAAGGTATTTACTTACTAGGAACATCAATAGCTAGACCTCTTATAGCCAAAAGACAAATTGAAATTGCCAATCTTACAGGTTCGGACGCTGTATCGCATGGTGCTACAGGAAAAGGAAATGATCAGGTGAGATTTGAATTAGGTTATTACAGCTTACAACCTAATATAAAGGTAGTTTCTCCTTGGCGAGAATGGGATTTATCTAGTAGAACAAACCTAATAAAATACGCTGAAGAAAATCAGATTAAAGTTCCTAAAGATAAAAGAGGGGAAGCACCTTTCAGTGTTGATGCTAACTTATTGCACATATCTGCTGAAGGAAAAATTTTAGAAGATCCGTGGGTGGAACCTGAAGAATTTATATATTCCAGAACTAAATCACCCTTTGAGGCTCCAAATAAACCAACTGAAATTTTACTTGAGTTTCTTAATGGTGATCCAGTGAGTTTAAATGGTAAGAATTTATCTCCAGCTACAATACTACACGAATTAAATATTTTAGGGGGAGAAAATGGAATTGGAAGAATTGATTTAGTTGAAAACAGATTTGTGGGAATGAAATCTAGAGGTATCTATGAAACACCTGGCGGTACAATTCTTTTTCATATGAGAAAAGCAATTGAGTCCATAACTTTAGATAGAGGTGCAGCACATCTTAAGGATGAATTAATGCCAAAATATGCTTCGTTAATATATAATGGTTTTTGGTTCTCTCCTGAAAGAGAAATGCTACAATCAGCAATTGATAAATCTCAAAAGAATGTTTCTGGATTTGTAAGAGCCAAACTTTATAAAGGTAATGTTATAATTACTGGTAGAAAATCACCGTTTTCATTATATAATGAGAGTTTAGTAACTTTTGAAGAAGGAACAGCTGATTATAATCATTCAGATGCAGAAGGTTTTATTAAATTAAATGCACTTAGATTAAGAGTAAAAAAAGTTATTGAAAACTCTAAATAAAGATTATTTAATGCAAACTGGACCTATAGAACCATCTTTAGAAATTTGCTTTAAAACAACTTTTCCATTTTGAGCTAACACATATGTATCTTTTAATTTTCCAGTTGAACAATCTACAGGTTTGACAAAACTGTATTTTGCCGGCCCAGCTTTAGAAGCTTCTATCAAATATTCTTTAACATGAGGCTCTTCGAGTGTTAAAATTGAATAAATTGTTATAAAAAATATCATTTTTTTTCTCCTTTTAATAATATAAGTTATTTCATTATTAAATGGCTATAGTATGACAGAATAAGACTCAATTGAGGCAATTTTATTTAATTAATGGAGATAACAATGAGTAAAAAATTTTTCAATGTTCCAAACAACATGAAAGCTGTAGAAATAAAAGAATTTGGAAAAGCTAAAAATTTAAAACTTTGTGTTAGACCAACACCTCAAATTTCCAATAATCAAGTATTAATTAAAGTATTATTTGCTGGAGTGAACAGACCAGACATTTTACAAAGACAAGGTAATTACAAAGTTCCTGAAGATGCATCAGACTTACCTGGTTTAGAAGTTTCTGGGACAGTAGTAGAGAAAAAAGGTTCAAATCTAAAATTTAATGTTGGCGATAAAGTTTGTGCACTATGTCATGGTGGTGGATATGCTGAATATGTAGCTGTAGACGAAGGTCATTGCATGCCAATACCAAAAAATTATTCAATGGCAGAGGCGGCATGTATACCGGAGACGTTTATAACAGTTTGGAGTAATTTATTCATGAGAGGAAAATTACAAAAGAATGAAAAAGTCTTAATTCATGGTGGCGCAAGTGGCATAGGGACAACTGCAGTTCAAATGGCTAAACATTTTGGTGCAAAAGTTTATGCAACAGCAGGAAGTGACCAAAAATGTCAAGCTGTAGAAAAAATTGGAGCTATAAAATGTTTTAACTATAAAACAAAAGAATTTGAAAACGAAATAAATCAGCTGACAAATAACCAAGGTGTAGATGTTATTTTGGATATGGTTGCAGGACCCTATATTTCAAGAAATTTAAAATGTTTAAGTATTAATGGAAGACTTGTTATTATTGCCGTCCAAGGTGGTATTAAGGATGAAGTTAATTTTGCAAATATCATGATAAAAAGACAAACAATAACTGGATCAACATTGAGACCTCAACCATCAACAAAAAAAACAGAATATGTAAATAGTTTGTTTAAAAATGCTTGGGAATATTTAGACAAAGGTAAAATTAAACCAATAATTCAACGAGAATTTCTATTAAGCGATGCTAGTGAAGCACATAAGGCTCTTGAAAAAGGAGATCATGTTGGAAAATTTATTATGAAAGTTTCATAAAGTTAAAATTAATAGCCTAATGGTTTTAAAGCTTCTTCAATTTCTTTAAAAACTTTTGGATTATCTACTGTGGCAGGCATTTCCCATTCAACTTTATCAGCTATTTTTCTAATAGTGGCTCTTAAAATTTTTCCTGATCTAGTCTTTGGAAGTGCGGAAACAACAGCCACTGATTTAAATGCAGCAACTGGTCCTATTTCATTTCGAACTAAATCTACAACTTCTTTACACACATCCTCATGAGTTTTATTACATCCTTTATTCAAGCATATCAATCCTAATGGAACTTGTCCTTTTAAATAATCTGAAACACCAACAACTGCACATTCAGCTACATCTACATGATTAGATAAAGTTTCTTCCATTGCTCCTGTTGAAAGCCTATGACCTGCAACATTTATTACATCATCAGTTCTTGACATAATATATAAATAACCTTCTTCGTCTTGATAACCTGCGTCTCCTGTTTCATAAAAACCTTCAAAAGTTGATAAATAAGCCTCTATAAATCTATCATCTGCATTCCACAAACTAGGTAAAGATCCTGGTGGCAAAGGTAATTTTATTGAAATTGCTCCTAATGTTCCTTTTGGAACCTCATTGCCATCTTCTGACAAAACTCTTACATCATATCCTGGCATAGCTAAAGTTGGAGAACCAGTTTTAATTGGAAGCGATTCTATCCCTAATGGGTTTGCTGCAACAGGCCATCCAGTTTCAGTTTGCCACCAGTGATCAATTATAGGAACTTTTAATTTTTTTTCCAGCCACAACACCGTATCAGGATCAGCTCTTTCTCCAGCAAGAAATAAAGACTGCAAGGATGTTAAATCAAATTTTTTAATAAACTTACCATTTGGATCATCTCTCTTAACAGCTCTTAGAGCTGTTGGAGCTGTAAATAACACCTTGACCTTATACTCAGAAATAATTCTCCAAAATGTCCCAGCATCTGGTGTCCCAACAGGTTTCCCTTCAAACAAAATTGTTGTGCAACCATGAAGCAGAGGTGCATAAACGATATAAGAATGACCAACTACCCATCCAATATCCGATGCAGCCCAATAAACATCCCCAGGTTCTACATTATAAATATTTTTCATTGACCATTTTAGAGATACCGCATGTCCTCCATTATCCCTGACAACTCCTTTCGGTTTTCCAGTTGTTCCTGATGTGTATAAAATATACAAAGGATCGTTTGCTTGAACTTCAACAGGATCAGTGAATAAAACATCTTTAACAACCTCATTCCAATCTATATCTTGGTCTGGAATAAGCTCAACATTTAGGGCTTCACGTTGATAAATTATACATCTTTCCACTTTATGACTGGCAATTTTAATTGCGTTGTCAAGTAAGGGTTTATATTCAACAATTCTATTTGGCTCATGCCCGCACGATGCAGACACTATTATTTTTGGCTTACAATCATCAATTCTTACAGCTAGTTCATTTGAAGCAAAACCACCAAATACTACAGAGTGAATTGCTCCTAGTCTAGAACATGCTAGCATGGCCACCAACGCTTCAGGTATCATTGGCATATAAATGATTACACGATCCCCCTTTTGAACACCTAATTTTTTAAGCGCTCCAGCAAAAATCGAAACTTGATATTTAAGTTCTGAATAGGTAATTTTCTTTTTTGTGTTTGTGACAGGGCTATCATACAATATTGCATCTTGTTCTCCTCTCCCATTTATAACATGTCTGTCGATAGCATTGAAACATGTGTTTAAACTTCCATCTGGATACCATTTATAAAATGGTTTGTTATCATCATTTAATATCTTTCCAGGATTTTTTTCCCAATGAATATTTTCAGATTGTTCTTTCCAAAATGTTTGTGGGTCTTTTTGCCAATTGTCATAAATTTTTTTGTAATTTCCCAAATTTACCTCCCCACCCAAAATATCAATTATTTCGTTCTAGCTTTTCTAAAATTATGCATTCTCATTAATTGTTCGGCTGCTTTATTTATAGTTGTTGATGCAGCATCAGGAATAGGTGTGCCAGGTCCAAAGATAGCTGCCACACCAGCATCATATAAAAATTGATAATCTTGTGCAGGTATTACACCACCACAAACTACTAGAATATCATCAGCTTGTCTTTTTTTAAGTTCATCTATTAATTCAGGTATCAATGTTTTATGACCCGCTGCTAGTGAGGATATACCAATGACGTGCACTCCTAAATCTATAGCAAGATCAACAGCCTCTTTAGGAGTTTGAAATAAAGTACCAATTTCGACTGAGAATCCAATATCTGTAAAAGCAGAAGCAATTACTTTTGCTCCTCTGTCATGACCATCTTGTCCAAGTTTAGCCATAAAGATTTTTGGATTTTCACCTGCAATATTTTTAAAATTAGATAGAGCAATATCAACCTTTTTAAAGTCTTCTTGATTTTGATAAGAGCTTATGTATACATCTTTAATTATATCTTGTTTTACTCCATAACGACCATAGACTTCTTCTAAAGCATAAGACACCTCACCAACTGTTGCTCTTGCTCTAATTGCAACAATTGTCAAATCTAACAAGTTACCTTTATTTTCTTTTGCACCTTCTTTTAATTTTTGTAATGCTTTTTTTACTTCATTTGAATTTCTAGCTTTTTTTATTTGATTTAATTTTTTAATTTGTTCTTCACGAACCGCTTTATTATCAATATTCAGAACATCAACATTTTCATTTTGATCTGACTTATATTTATTTACTCCTACGATCACTTGTTCTCCAGAATCAATTTTTGCTTGACGTTTTGTAGCAGAAATTTCTATTTCTGACTTTGGAAAACCATTAATTACAGCTACTGTCATACCTCCCATTTCTTCAATTTTTTCGATTAGTTCATTAGATTTATCAATTAATTCTTTTGTCAAATTCTCAACAAAATAACTGCCAGCAAGCGGATCCACTGTATCAGTAATACCTGTTTCATGTTGCAGAATTAGTTGGGTATTTCTGGCTATTTTAGCAGAAAATTCAGTGGGCAAACCTATTGCTTCATCAAATGAATTTGTATGCAAAGATTGTGTCCCTCCTAAAGTAGCGGCCAACGCTTCAATAGTAGTTCTAATAATATTATTATAAGGATCTTGCTCTTGTAAACTTGCCCCAGAAGTTTGGCAATGGGTTCTCAGCATTTGTGATTTTGGATTTTGGCAATTAAACAACTTTTTTGTCCATTGTGACCATAAATATCTCGCCGCTCTCAATTTAGCAGCTTCCATAAAAAAATTCATTCCTATAGCAAAGAAAAAGGATAATCTAGGTGCAAAATCATCAACTAATAACCCACTTTTTGTTGCTACTCTTATATATTCTAATCCATCTGCAATGGTAAAAGCTAATTCTTGAACGAGAGAGGCACCTGCCTCCTGCATATGATACCCTGAAATAGATATAGAATTAAATTTTGGCATTTCTTTTGATGTAAAATTGATAATATCAGAGACAATTCTCATAGACGGTTCTGGTGGGTAAATATAAGTGTTCCTAACCATGAATTCTTTAAGTATGTCATTCTGTATAGTTCCACTAAGTTCTCTTGTACTCACACCTTGTTCTTGAGCCGCAACTATATAACCTGCTAACACAGGAAGAACTGCTCCATTCATTGTCATTGACACAGACATTTTATCAAGAGGGATACCATCAAAAAGAATTTTCATATCCTCTACGCTATCTATAGCAACACCAGCTTTGCCTACATCTCCATATACCCTCTCATGATCTGAATCATAGCCCCTGTGAGTTGCTAGATCAAAAGCAACTGATAAACCTTTTTGTCCAGAGGCAAGATTTTTTTTATAAAATTTATTCGACTCTGAAGCTGTTGAAAAACCAGCATATTGCCTAATTGTCCAAGGTCTACCTGTATACATTGTGGCTTTTGGGCCTCTTAAAAATGGAGGTTCACCAGGATAACTATCAAGATGCCTAATACTTTCATTATCTACTGAAGTGTATAATGGCTTTATATTAATTCCTTCTGGTGTGTTAATGGAGATATCATCAACATTTGGAGTTTTTAACTCATTAATAGCGTTTTGCTTCCAGTTTTCTAAATTTTCTTTTTTCCCCATACAAATCTCTTACTTTTACAATTTTTATTTAAATGAAAACTCCATAATGACTTGATCAACAGATAACGTGTCACCTTCTTTATAATTGATTTTTTTAATAGTACATTGTTTTGGAGCAACTAATGTATTCTCCATTTTCATTGCCTCTACAACACATAAGGATTGCCCTTCTTCAATAATTTGATTTTCTTTAACTAGTATTTTAATTAATTTTCCTGGCATTGGGCAAATTAATAAATTTGATTTATCTAAGTTTTTTATTAGTTTCATATATTTAAGATAATCAGCTACGTGTTTTGGAAATACGTTTGCCGACATTGCAATTCCTCTATATTCAAACTCGATATTAGTATTTTTGTTATTTAATCTACATTGAATAATTTGAGGGTCATTTGGAGGATCTTGTGAGTTTATTTTAAAAGTAACTAATTTTTTAATAAAATCTTGTTGTACTTCAATTGTAAAAAAATCATCATTCAAACTCTTTGTTATTTGATTATGTATTGGCTTAATACAAACAAAAGGAAAATTTAAATTATCTTTATTGATCATATATTTTAATTTTGAAGAATTTTGTGAGTATTGTTTGTAATGAAGATAAACTTCCCACTCATCAGAAATCTGATCATTTTCAAGAATTTCAAAATTTTTTGAAATTTCATTGATGTGATATGCTAAAACTAAAGATCCTAGGGTCCATTCCAATTTCTTGTTTGGAATTATTCCTTGAAATCCTTCGCTAAATTCCTCGTCTATAAATGCAGTGTTTATATCACCAGATTTAAATCTTTTATTTGCTAAAATAGCTGAAAGAAAAGATATATTATGATCTATCCCTTCAAGTATAAAGTTATCTAAGGCAGTTTCCATTCTATTAATGGATAAATCACGTGTTTTGCCCCAAGAACATAATTTTGCAATCATAGGATCATAGAACATTGATACCTCATCGCCTTCTCTAACTCCAGTATCATTTCTAGTAATTGTGCCATCCGGATGTTGCGTTTCTTTGGGCGGATTATATTTAGTCAATCTTCCAATCGAGGGTAGAAAATTTTTATAGGGATTTTCTGCATATATTCTAGTTTCAATTGCTGAACCATTTAAACAAATATCATTTTGGGTAATTTCTAGTTTTTTTCCATATGCTATGTTAATCATCTGCTCTACTAAATCTATCCCTGTGATTAATTCAGTAACAGGGTGCTCAACTTGAAGACGTGTGTTCATCTCTAAAAAATAAAAATTTTTATCTTTATCAACTATAAATTCAACTGTACCAGCGCTACTATAATTAACTTTTTTTGACAATTGAACGGCTTGATCACCCATCTGTTTTCTTGTTTGTTTATCTAAAAAAGGCGAAGGAGCTTCTTCAATGACCTTTTGATTTCTTCTTTGAATAGAACATTCTCTCTCACCTAAATAAATTACATTGCCAAAATTATCTGCTAATACTTGTATTTCAATATGTCTTGGTTCGGTAATAAATTTTTCTATAAAAATACTTTTGTTGCCAAAACTCTTAAAAGCCTCACTTGAAGCTCTTTCAAAATTATCTTCCACCTGATCACTTGAAAATGCAATGCGCATGCCTTTGCCGCCGCCACCAGCACTAGCCTTTATCATTACCGGATAGCCTATTTCATCTGCAATCTTTATTGCTTCATTTTTATTTTTTATTATTCCAATATGACCGGGAACGGTATTAACATTTGCTGACTTAGCAATTTTTTTAGATTCAATCTTATCACCCATTGACGCTATTGCTGATTTTGAAGGGCCAATAAAAGTTATTCCAGCTTTACTTACAGATTCTGGAAAATTAGAGTTTTCGGATAAAAATCCATATCCTGGATGTAAGGCGTCACATTTTTTTTCTTTACACGCTTTTATTATTAAATCTGCTCTGAGATAACTCTCTGAAGCTGGAGATGCCCCTAAGTAAACTGCTTCATCTGCTAAACGAACATGTTCTGCATATCTGTCAGCATCTGAAAAAACTGCAACAGTTTTAATCTTCATTTTTTTTGCGGTTTTAATTATCCTACAAGCTATTTCACCACGATTTGCAATTAAGATTTTTTTAAACATTGTATACTTCTATTATTAAAGCGGAATATTTCCAAATTTTTTATCTGGATTCTTTTGTGTCTTATTTTTTAATTTAGAAAATGCTTGTATCAACCTAAATCTTGAATTGCTAGGTATAATAACATCATCTAAGAAACCTCTTTCTGCAGCTATAAATGGATTTGCGAATCTTTCCTCATATTCTAATGTTCTAGTTTCTATTTTTTTTGAGTCATTTAATTCATTTCGGAAAAGAATTTCTACTGCTCCTTTCGCTCCCATTACTGCAATTTCAGCAGTAGGCCAGGCATAATTAGCATCCCCTCTTAAATGTTTTGAGCTCATGACATCATATGCTCCACCATATGCTTTTCTAGTAATTAGAGTAACCTTTGGTGTTGTAGCTTCTGCATATGCAAATAAAAGTTTTGCTCCATGCTTAATTATACCACCATACTCTTGAGCAGTTCCTGGCATAAACCCTGGTACATCTACTAATGTCAGTATGGGAATATTGAAAGCGTCACAAAATCTTACAAATCTTGCTGCTTTTCTACTAGAATCATTGTCCAAACAACCTGCTAAAACCATAGGTTGATTTGCTACAACCCCAATAGTTTGGCCATCTAATCTTATAAAACCAATGAGAATGTTTTTTGCAAAATTTTCTTGCAACTCAAAGAAATCATATTCATCAGCTATTGATACAATAAGTTCTTTCATGTCATACGGTAAGTTTGGATTTTCAGGTATAAGAGTATCTAATGCTAAAGAAATTCTTTTTTTTGGGTCACCAGTTTTTCTTTTTATATATTTGTATTCATTACTAGATGGCAAAAAACTGAGAAATTTTCTCAATACACTTAGAGCTTCAATATCATTATTAAATGATCCGTCTGCTACTGAAGAAATTGTTGTATGAGTATCAGCACCACCTAGTTCTTCTGCGGTAACTTCTTCGGAGGTGACAGTTTTAACTACATCAGGGCCTGTGACAAACATATAACTTGTTTCTTTGACCATGAATGTGAAATCCGTCATAGCTGGAGAGTAAACAGCTCCTCCAGCACACGGTCCCATGATCATAGAAATTTGTGGGACTACACCAGAAGCTAATGCATTCTGCAAAAAAACATCCGCGTAACCACCTAAAGATTCAACGCCTTCTTGAATCCTTGCTCCTCCACTATCATTCAAGCCAATGATTGGTGCTTTGTTTTGTATTGCTAGTTTCATTATTTTTACAATTTTTTTTGCGTGATCTGATGATAAAGAACCACCAAAAACAGTAAAATCTTGAGCGTAAATATATACTAATTTGCCATTAACTTTTCCAGATCCTGTTATAACACCATCACCTGGAATAGTTTTCCCATCCATTCCAAAATCTCTTATTCGATGGATAACAAACATATCAGTTTCTTCAAAGGAACCTTCATCTAAAAGAGTATTTATTCTTTCTCTTGCAGTAAGTTTCCCAAGTGAATGTTGTCTTTCTATCCTTTTTTTTCCACCACCAAGCCGCGCTTTTTCTCTTCTTGACTGTAATTCAGAAATTATTTCTCTACTTGATTTCTTGATAACATTTCTCCTTCAGAAGACACTAAAAAATAATATTTAGCAAAATTTGATAAAATTAACTAGTAATAATCAATCTATGATAATTGAAAATTATTAAAATTAAATATAACTTGTTTAAGAAAATTTAGTTTGTTTTGGAGTATTCTATGGAAGAATTTTGTTCAAATATTGGAAGACTTAATCATATTGCTATTGCTGTTCCTAATATAACAAAAGCCTCTAATATGTGGAAAAAGGCCCTAGGCGCTAATGTTAGCAAACCTCAAAATTTACCTGAACATGGAGTTAAAGTTGTATTTATAGAATCACCAAACACAAAAGTTGAACTTCTAGAACCGTTAGATGAGAATAGTCCAATTAGCAAGTTTCTTATGAAAAATCCCAATGGAGGATTGCATCATATTTGTTATGAAGTAAGTGATCTTAAATCTGCCTCAAAAAAACTTAAAAAAGAGGGAGCAACAATTTTAGGTGATGGCAAACCAAAGATTGGAGCACACGGAAACCCTGTAATATTTTTGCAACCATCAGATTTTTCAGGAACTCTCATTGAATTAGAAGAAATTAAATAATTTCTATATATTTTTCTTATAGCAAACTAAGGCTCCACATTTTCTACAAATTAAATTTAATTTTCGCCTATGTGTTTTTTGTTCCCAACAAAAATTTTCACAATACCTTATCCATTTATAATCTGAAAATTCTAGAGTATGACACCTCTTTGCTGAGCACCCAAGCTTTTTAGCCATTTTTTTCCATACTACGCCATGACCATGCTTAGGACCGACAAGGGCATGAGCTATTTCATGAAGAATTGTGTCATAAATTTCTGACTCATTAGAATTTTTAATGAAATTTCTTGAAAACGAAATTTTTTTCTCTCTAAAAAAACACGCCCCTGCCCTTACTTTTGCATGATCTAAATCTAATTTCCAATCAAATAGACCATTTTTATCCATTTCAGATCTAGCTAGATCCAAAAATTTTCTAAAAGATTCGAAATCTTTAGGTTTTTTATTCTTAATAAAACTATTACTTTTACTGAGATTAAACACATTTTTTATTTTTAAAATTTCTTTTATCATTTATTTAATTTAATGTTTAACTTTAGGATATCTGACTTTGCTTGAATTAATTGATATATCATTGAAATGGGATTTTCCAAAAGAAAAACCATTTATCAAAAATCTTAATCTAAAGATAAAAAATGGGGATATTTTATGCGTCTTTGGAAAAAGTGGTGTTGGGAAATCTACTTTAATTAACTTAATTGCAGGCATCACTGAAGATAACTTATTATTTAAAGGGAAAATAGTTTTGAATGGAAAAATCTTGAATGATATTCCAACTGAAAAAAGAAAAATTGGACTTTTACTTCAAGATGGCGCTTTGTTTCCCCATTTAACAGTTGAACAAAATATATATTTTGGAATGAATAGAAGACTTAAATCTAAAGAAAAATTAATTTTAATAAATGAAAATTTAAAAAAAGCTAATATGGATAATTTTCAAAATAGATATCCTAATACTCTTTCAGGAGGACAAAAATCTAGAATAGCCTGTCTTAGAGCAATCCTATCCGAACCAGACGTGTTATTACTTGATGAACCATTTTCGTCTTTAGACCCTGAACATAGAAATTCATTCAGAAATTTTGTTTTTAGTAAAGTAAAAGAAAGTAAAATTCCTTGTTTACTAGTTACTCACGACGAAAGTGATAAAATGATAAGTAATGAAAAACCGATAGATCTAAACATTTTTAAGAAGTAAACATTACGAACCTTAAAATAATTATTAATTAGACGTTGCTTAAAAAAATTTATTTGTTAAAGATTAGTTATTAAAACTAAAGGTGTACAATGAATCCATCTATTACTGCTTCAAAAATAATAATTGAAAATGAAGATAATGAAATGATATCAAAAGAAGAGGCCGAAGAGGCTGTTAGAACACTTATACGATATATAGGTGAAGATCCTAAAAGAGAAGGTTTGTTAGATACTCCTAAAAGAGTAATTAAATCATTTAACGAATTTTACGCAGGTTACAACCAAGATCCTGAAATATTTTTATCTAAAACTTTTGAAGATGTAGAAGGTTATAATGACATTGTTTTGTTGAAGAACATCAATTTTGAAAGTCATTGTGAACACCATATGGTTCCAATAATTGGAAGAGCTTCAATTGGTTATTATCCAGATAAGAGAGTTGTTGGAATTTCAAAACTAGCCAGAGTGTTAGACATATATGCAAAAAGACTCCAAACTCAAGAGACGATGACCGCACAAATATTAAATTGCATAGACAAAACCCTATTACCAAATGGGACAGCAGTTTTTATTGATGCAGAACATCATTGTATGAGCACTAGAGGCGTTTTAAAAAATGATGTTACAATGACTACCAATCTTTTTAGTGGTTGTTTTTTAGAAGATACAAATTTACAAGATAGATTTTTGAAAATGGCAACTTAAGGAAATTTAATTTTAATTGTCTTTAATAAAGCTTATAGAATAAATCATGAAATTTTCACCAATAGTTTATCTCATAGGAATGTTGTTGTGTATTCTTTCTATTTTTATGTTAATACCGGCGATTGTAGATTGGTTTTATGGCGGTAGAAATTGGCCTGCATTTGTTGGGTCTTCAATGGCTACATTATTTATAGGTTCCATACTTTTCCTAACAAATAAAGGAAGTGCAACCGAACATTTAGAATTGAGACAAGCATTTTTACTAACAAATAGTGCGTGGATATCAATTGCTTTGTTTGGATCATTACCCTTTTTATTATCGGATATCGATATGAGTTTTATTGATGCTTTTTTTGAGTCAACGTCTGGAATAACAACTACAGGTGCTACTGTAATTGAAAATTTGGAAACAAAATCCCACGGAATTTTAATTTGGCGGGCCCTTCTTCAATGGCTTGGTGGTGTTGGTATAATTGTTATGGCTTTAGCTGTATTACCAATGTTATCAATTGGTGGCATGCAACTATTTAAAACTGAATCATATGAGACACCTGACAAAGTAGTCCCTAAAGCAGCAAGTTTTGCTGCAGGAATTAGTATTGTTTATATAACTTTGACAATTATATGGGCATTTATGTTGTGGGGTGCTGGAATGTCAACATTTGACTCAATTGCACACGCGATGACAACTCTAGCAACAGGAGGATATTCAACAAAATCTGAATCTTTGGCAGCATTTAATTCTTCTACCATAGAAATTATTATTATTTTTGGAATGTTAGTTGGATCCCTTCCATTCGTGCACTACTTAACTTTATCCAAAAATGGTATAAAAAATTTAATTAAAGATGATCAAGTTAAACTATTTTTGACTTTGGTTTTCTTTGTAGTTTTGATCATGTCATTATATTTAAGTTCAAATGAAATACCATATTTTGAAGCTTTGAGGTTAGCTTCTTTTAATGTAATTTCAATCATTACAGGAACAGGTTTTGGGACATCTGATTTTAATAATTGGGGTGGCTTTCCTAGCACTATTTTGTTGATTTTAATGTTTGTAGGAGGTTGTGCTGGATCGACTACTTGTGGTTTAAGAATGGCAAGGATACAAGTTTTGATTGCCAATGCAAAAGGACAAGTTTCTAAACTAATAAGACCACATGCAGTTGTAGTATCTTATTATAACCAAAAACCAATTCCAGAAAATGTGGCTGAGTCCGTGATGGGGTTTTTCTTTTTATATATAATATCGTTTGCAGTAATTGCTTGTTTGTTGGGTGGCTTAGGACTTGATTTAATTACAGCAATTTCAGGTGCAGCTTCTGCTATTGGAAACGTTGGCCCTGGCTTAGGTGACATAATTGGTCCTTCAGGATCATATCAATCAATCCCAGATCTAGGAAAATTATTTTTATGTGCAGGCATGATACTTGGTCGTCTAGAAATTTTTGCAATACTAGTAATGTTCTCGCCATTATTTTGGAAAAATTAAGATCAACTTCTAACTAGAAAATATTCTTTCTGTTTTACAAAACTCACAAACAACCTTCACATTTCCATTTTGATCTGCTATTTCTTCTAATTCATTTTTACTTAAATTTTTGATAGCAAGTTTAATCTTTTCTTCTGAACACCTACATTGATCTCTAATAATTATTTTATCAAATACTTTGATCTCTAACTCATTGAATAATCTATAAAGAATTTCTTCTGAAGTTAGTTTAGTTGATAAAAATTCTTCTTTACCTAATGTAGATAAAAAATTAAGTGCATTTTGCCAAAATTCTTCATTAATTTCTTTATCAAAGCTGTTTTTATCAGGCATTTTTTGAAGCATTATTAGGCCAGCTGAAAATAATTTTTTTCTATTACTTTTTTTAAAGTCATAATAATTGAAAGTAAGAAATTTTGTTTCTAATTGTTCAGAATTATTAAAGTAAAGTTCAGCTGATTTGGACATGTTTGACTCCTCAAGAGAGACTATACCTTGATATCTTTTGGTATATTTTCCTTGATCTAAAGTAAATGAAACATGTCCTGAACCCATTAAAGACTTCAAGTTGCTTTGCATGTTAGTAAAATCTGAACTTAAACCAACGTATCCCCTGAGAAACCCATTGCTTGTTATATCAGAAAATAAAGTATTAATATCCCCAGTACCCTTAGCTTGAATAGTAAAAACACCGTCATGCTTCATCCTACACCCTAAACATGCGGTTATAGTAAGTGTATCAGCAAATATACTTTCCACATTTGCTGGATATTCATGGCGTTTTATTATTTCTGATACAACATTTTGAAGTCTTACTATATTACCTCTTACTTTATTATTACCTAATTGGAATGGAATTACGTGATTATTCAAAGTCATTTCAGAAATTTAAGTTACTCAATTTTTTTTATGTAATACAAAAATGCATAATTGCTTTTTGTGCATGTAATCTATTCTCAGCTTCGTCAAATATAACAGATTGGGTTCCTTCTAGTACTTCAGAACTTACTTCTTTATTTCGATAAGCAGGTAAACAGTGCATAAAAATCGCATTTTTATCTGCTAATTCCATTATTTTTTTATTTACTTGAAACGGCATGAATTGATCTTCAGGAAATGGATTTTGATCACCCATTGATCTCCATGTATCAGTAATAATACAATTGGCACCTTCCGCAGCTTTATGAGGATTATGTGTAATAGAAATTTTATTATTTCTTTCAAGAGCCCATGATATTATTTCTCCATCTGGTTTTACACCCTCTGGACAAGCTATATTTAATTCAAAATTCAGCAACCCAGAAGCTTCTATCCAACTTTGTAAGACATTATTACAGTCACCAAACCAAGAAACTTTTATATTTTTATAATCCTTCAGATGTTCTTTGATGGTAATTAAATCTGCTACAACTTGGCACGGATGACTAAAATCGGTAAGAGCATTAATTACTGGAACATTAGATATATTTGCATATTTCATTAACTGATCATGTCCAAAACATCTTATAATTACCATATCGGCATATCTTTCAAGAACTCTTGCAGTATCTTCGATAGTCTCTCTCTCGCCTAATTGCATTTCTTTCTCATTTAAAATATAACTCTTACCACCTAATTGATTTATTCCTACTTCAAAAGATATACGAGTTCTTAAAGAAGGTTTTTCAAAAATAAGAACAACATTCTTATCTGTCATAAATTTATTACAAATATTATTTTTCCATTGTAATGACAACGAAATTAAATTAATAAGCTGATCTTTTGTTAGATCCTTTAAATCTATAAAATTAGGCATAATATTTTAGTTTTTTTTAATTTCTTTAATAACTTCACTCAAAATTTCAAAAGCTTGGTCTATTTCTTCTTTAGAAGTATTAAGTGGTGGAAGTAATCTAATTGTATTTTCTGCAGCTCCTACAAGTAACAAGCCTTTTTCTCTTGAAATATTACCAAAATCACCAGCAGCAACGTTTTCTTTTAACTGAAACCCACGTAACATTCCTGAGCCTTTTTTAAATAATATTGCTGAAGATTCCCTCTTGTCATCACTTATTAAGGCGTCCATTTTATTATCAAAATAAATAATCTTTTTTCTTAAGTTTGTAAGAAAATCATCCTCTAAAAGAAGATCTAGAACAGCATTGGCTGATCGCATTGCTAGAGGATTTCCACCAAATGTACTACCATGAGTACCTGGTATCATTGCATCACCTACTTTGGCTTTTGCCATAACTGCTCCTACTGGAAACCCACCACCAAGACCCTTAGCCAACGCTATTATGTCTGGTTCAATATTTTCTTGTTGATAAGCAAAAAGGGTTCCTGACCTACCCATTCCAATTTGCACTTCATCTGAAATCAACAAAGATCCATTTTTATTGGCAATATCTTGCAGTAATTTAAGGTAGCCTTTAGGAGCTTTTCTGGCACCACCTTCTCCTTGAACTGGTTCTACTAAAATAGCCGCAACATGTTTACCTATTTTATTTTTTAAACTTTCAATGTCTCCCCATTCAACATGTGTAAAGCCCTGGGCAGATGGTCCGAATCCTTCTCTAAATAATGGTCTATCATTCGCAGCTAACATTGCTAAAGTACGTCCATGAAAAGCTCCAGTAGCACAAATAATTTCTGTCCTATCTTTATCACCGTTTGCCCATGCAAACCTTCTAGCAACTTTAACAGCTCCTTCAGTCGCTTCAGCACCGGAGTTACAGAAGAAGACTCTATCTGCACATGAATTTTCTACAAGTTTTTCTGCAACTACTTCTTGTTCTGGGATCCTATAAAGATTAGATGTATGCCATAATTTTGAAGCTTGATCTTTTAAAGCCTCCACCAACTTTGGATGACAATGTCCAAATGCATTAACAGCAATACCACTTGCATAATCTAGATATTTTTTTCCATCTTCTGAGTATAAATAACTACCTTCACCATGCGTAAAGGCAATATCAATTCTTCCATATGTTGTCATTATCGATGAGCTTATTGTCATACTAAAACTTCCATAAATTTATAAGAATATACAATAATAATTAAAAAGAAATAAATAAGAAATTTTAAATAATTTTAAATAAAATGCTTAGCTAATTTTAGTCCTTGAGCTTGATAATTATTTGAGCTTCCAGCCTCACCATAGAGGATGCTTGGTACATTTGCCATTGGTTCATAAACAAGTCTGCAAACCGTCTGATCTTGTTCTATTAAAAAAGGTACATCATGAGATCTTACCTCCAATACTGCTTTGGTTTTAGAAGCACCAAGTTCTGTCAAACCAAATCCTGGGTCAAAAAAACCAGCATAATGAGCTCTAAATTCACCAACCTTGGTATCATAGGCTCTCATTTCCGCAGCATACTTTGATGGAACAGAAACATATTCTTTACTAGCTAATATGTAAAATGCATCAGGGCTAAGTATTAAACTTCCTAGATTGTTTTTATTCTCATAATCACCATTTTGGTATAAAAGATCTTCTATAGTTATTTTTTCCCAAAACAATTCACGTTTATAATGATTTAGTTTATCGATGTCTATAAGCATAGAATGTTTTCTTGCTTTGTAGCCAATCAATCCATTTTCACCAACTAAATCTACAGATAAAGGAACACCATTTTTAATTTTATCAGGGAGGTTAATATTATCTTGATTTCTAACCAATCCAACGTGTTCTTGCAATATTTCCATTTCTTTATCTGAAGTAAGTGACTGTCCTCTTCTTAATCTTAATTGATTAAGTCGTGAACCAGTTCTTACTAAAACAGAAAATGTCCTTGGAGATATTTCTGCATATAAGGGTCCTTGGTATCCAGCTGGAACTTCTTCAAATTCCATAGCACCATCAACAATTAACCTAGTGAAAACGTCAAGTCTACCAGTTGAACTTTTTGGATTTGCAATCCCTGTTAAATTATCAGTCAAACTAACATTCTCTAACAACTTCACAATATACACACATCCACATTCTAAAACAGCACCATCTATTAAACTAAATTCATGCATTGCAAGGTCTTTTAATCTACTAGATACCTTGTTTCCCTTACCTGGAAGAAAGGAGGCAGGAACTCTCCATGCTTTTATACCTAATCTTAAATCAATAGAGGCTGGTTGGATTAGATCTTTTTCAATGCCATTTTCACTAGTAATTACGTTTTTATTAATCAATTCTAAAATTTCTTGACTTGATAAAACACCAGCAATTTTTTGAATTTTATTCATTTTAAATTTCCAAAAATTTTTTTATTAAGACCTTAGTCTATAGCCTGTTTTCAGTATATACCAAGCAAAAATACTTAGTGCAAAGTTACAACAAAGTAAAACTGAACTTCCCAATATAGGAGATGCATCACTTAATCCGATAAAACTAAATCTTAACCCATCAATAGCATAAAAAATAGGATTACCATAAGCTAAAATTTTGAGAGATTCAGGAAGTCTTTCTATCGAATAAAAAGTGCCCGATAAAAATGCTAGCGGTTGAATTACAAAATTTGAAATTATTGACAGTTGATCAAATTTTTGAGCCCATATCCCAGCAAGCATCCCAATTATTGCTAATGTTATGCCTCCTTGAATTAAGTATAGCATCATCCATAAAAAATATTTTGGGAAATGGATAATCCCTAAAATCCATAACAATAAAAAAGAAGCTGTAAAAACGCATAACCCTCTAGTAACACCAGCTAAAATATGGGCAATTAAAATTTCTATTGGCCCTAAAGGAGCCATTAATAAATCGACTATAGATCCTTGAACTTTTGCTGTCATAAAAGCTGAGGAAACATTGGCAAAAGAATTTTGGATTACACTCATCATAATTAATCCTGGAACTAAAAATGTTATAAACGGGACCTGATGAAAGCCAGCATTTCTATCAATCGCAATTGAAAACACAATCACAAAAAGTAGAGTAGTTACCATAGGAGCTGTAATAGTCTGCAAGAAAACATTCGTAAACCTCTTTACTTCTTTAATGTAT